>NZ_MRBY01000019.1 GCF_001904615.1 [Limnothrix rosea] IAM M-220 | reverse complement strand
TCTCGCTCTCCCATTCACCGCGTCCTATTTCCGAGCATGCTTAAGCAAAACTCACGTTACTTAACCCGCACTGACGTAAAGTCAAGACATCTGATAGGCCTTAAAGCCTTGTTCTGTAAGGAGTTAACCCGTTAAACCCCGACTAATCTTGCTAGCTTTGGCTATACGGGGAAATTTTGTCTCTTGCTGGTACTCGGTAGCTGGCAACTGAATGGCAAAGAGCCTCTTTATCCTCTTGTAGCTCAAACTGATTAATTTAGCCTCAAATGCAATCGGAGCAAAGGTTACCGCATATGGTGATGGCTTTTTCTTGTCATCTTTTCACTATGGTTGTGACAGCGATCGCCTTCCTTGGGAGATCCAGATATCTCGCGCTAGGGGGTAACGATCAAACAAGCCATTGATAAACTACGCCAATTAGCGTAGATGCTATCACAGAATTTTTCGGTGAAGGCGAACATACTTAAGACAGAGCAACCAACCCCATCTTTAATCAGGAGTAATGCTTTATGTCCTTCGCCATAGTAGAAAAAACAAACCTAAACAAACAAATTGTCGCCCCAAATATTGACGACTTGATGAGCCAAAGTCTTTGGCCGAGTGATGGATACGATGCTCAGGTGACCTATATTCAGAATTTGCTGGTAAAGCTCGAATCCGGTGAAACCATGATGAATACTGCTGCATAATCATTTTTTTTCTCAATTTTTTGCTAACGGAGTTTTTTGTCATGGTCAGTCTAGGTCTTTTCATTTCGATTATTTCTCTCTCTGTCGCTTGTGTTGTCCAAGAACTCCATGCCTCTAAGTCTTCTAAGTCATAGATATGGCTAGTTGGTTGTGTTTGTTTTAATCAATAGGCGTAGAGTCTCAATGCCTCAAACTTAGCCTTGCTTGGGTTTCGGCCTATTATTCGGCGATCGCCTCATCATTTATCCTAAAGTTCTCTAAACTTGGTCTGTTTTCTCTCCATCAAAACCATGCCAGTCTTTCACAATGTTTCCTTCGGTAACTATGCTGTGGCGATCGCCGGACTCTTTTTAGTACAAAGCTGTGGCATATTGACTTTAAGCAAGACCGGTTTTTGTCCCACCCATTTACCCTTGGGAGTGCCGGAAGGAACACCAGCAACCAATGATTTAATTTGTCGCGATATCTACGCCCTCAGCAGTAACGACGACACGAAATTTGCTGATTGGGTGGCCTATCGCCTCGATCCGAGCAACCTAGAATACACGGGCGAAACGAAACGAGTTTGGCAAGCTGATCCAGATATCGATCCAGAAGAAACCTTAGAACCCGATGATTATAAGGGAGCCCACGACGCTTTAAAAACAGATCGCGGTCATCTTGCACCGTTAGGCAGTTTTCGTGGCAAGAACTGGCAACAGGTCAATTATCTCAGTAATATTACACCCCAAAACTCCAAGCTCAACCGAGGCGAATGGCGGGAATTGGAGGAATATGTGCGAGAACTGGTTCAGGAAAAGCAAGAAGTTTATATCATCACAGGTACGTTCTATAACGACGCATTACCGATGCCTGCACTCCCCGGAGCCGATGAACCCCACCAAATTCCGTCGGGCTATTGGAAAATCGTGATGTACGACAATGTGATGGAAACCTATCTTTTCCCGCAGGAGTTTGATACAAAACTTGCTTTTCGGGATGCAGAAACCAGTTTGGCTGAAATCGAATCTTATAGTGGTTTAAATTTCGCGTTTTTAGGCGATCGCTACACAGAGATTGATTTTTAAGGAAAAAATCGGTTACAACCAGTAACATAACGCACTAAATTTTTGAGGAAAAAACCTTGCCCCACTCTATTGTTACCGATGTCTGTGAAGGCGTATCTGATTGCGTAGAAGCTTGCCCTGTTGCTTGTATCCATGATGGCCCCGGCAAAAATCAAAAAGGGACAGATTGGTATTGGATTGATTTTGATGTCTGCATTGACTGCGGTATTTGTTTGCAGGTATGTCCCGTGGAAGGTGCGATTATCCCAGAAGAAAATAACGAATTACAACGTACTCCGTAGCGCTACGGTGGGGTGATGATGTGTCATTATCAAATCCTCACCAAAAGATTACAAAATATAGTCAATCTGCCTGCTTTTTCCCGAAATTCTCCCTAAACCCCTCGAATAGAGATGCTATCTTTGTGTCTATATCTTGTGAGGAATGCTTGCCCATGATGACTATGCCAGAGGGAGGACACCCCCTAAGCCGTATGCTGGCGGACTATCCCCCAGCTGCTCTACGTTGTGATTTACCGGAAGGATCGTTATTCGGCACGGATGGCATTCGGGGTAAAGCAGGTGATCTGTTGACTGCTCCTTTTGCTTTGCAGGTTGGGTTTTGGGCGGGACAAATTCTTCAAGAACTGGCTCAACGGCAGGCTCCAGTCATCATTGGTCAGGACTCGCGTAATTCTAGTGATATGCTCGCCACGGCGATCGCCGCCGGATTGACCGCATCAGGCTTAGAAGTGTGGCATGTGGGTTTATGTCCGACCCCTTGTGTGTCTTATCTCGCGCGCACTACCGAGGCGATCGGCGGCATCATGATTTCCGCTAGCCACAATCCCCCTGAGGACAATGGCATCAAATTTTTTGGTGACCAGGGCACAAAACTCCTTAAAAATCTCAGCGCCAAAATTGAGGCAGGTCTACGGGGACAACGCCCAGAAATTTTTAATCTAAATACTCCCAATTGCGGCCGGTATCAACATCAAGCGACGCTAACGCAACAGTATCGTGACGCTGTTTTTTGTACATTACCAGCCGGATTTTCCCTCACAGGGATGAAAGTTGTCTTAGATTTGGCTTGGGGGGCTTCCGTTAACCTTGCCCCAGAACTGTTTACGGCCAGTGGTGCAGAGGTCATTGCCCTCCATCATCAACCCGATGGCAACAAAATCAATGTCAATTGCGGTTCGACCCACATTGCCCAATTGCAAGCTGCGATGGCTGCCCACGGTGCAGATCTTGGGTTTGCTTTTGATGGTGATGCGGATCGGGTGATCGCGGTCGATAATATTGGCCGCATTATCGATGGTGACTATATTCTGTATCTCTGGGGCAAACAGCTGATGAATGCTGGAAAATTACCCCAAAACCTCATCGTCGGTACCGTTATGGCCAATCTCGGCTTTGAAAGGGCATGGGAAAAGCTCGGCGGTAAGCTTTTGCGTACCAATGTCGGCGACCAAAACGTTCAAGCAGCGATGTGGGAAACAGGAGCAATGCTCGGCGGCGAACAGTCCGGTCATATCATTTGCCACCACCACAGTGTTTCTGGTGATGGCACACAGGCAGCTCTACATCTGGCTCACTTGGTTAAAGAGGCGAATATCCCTCTGAGTGAACTCATTGACCAGAGTTTCCAAACCTATCCACAATTGCTTAAAAATGTGCGGGTCGACGACCGCGATCGCCGTCTAAATTGGCAGAAGTGTGAGGTACTGCAAAACGAAATTGTCAAAGCTGAAACCGCGATGGGTGAGAAAGGTCGTGTTTTGGTGCGAGCTTCCGGTACAGAACCAGTCATTCGCGTAATGGTAGAAGCGGAAGAACAATATTTAGCAGACTATTGGACGCAACAATTGGTAAATGTTGTCCAAGCTAATTTCACCTAAAACCTTGTTCCACGAAAATTTGCGTAAATTGGGAAGGTAGAATGCCTTCCTTTTTTGTTGGGCGATCGCCGTTAAAAAGCTCCCTTTACGAACGTAAAAGGAGCCTAAGGTTCTTGAATTAAACTTTATTCGTCAATACAAGAGTCAAAGATTTATGCTTCGTCTAGTGCAACGATACCGGGAAGCTCTTTGCCTTCGAGAAGTTCAAGACTTGCACCACCACCAGTGGAGATGTGGCTCATCTTCTCTGCAACACCGACTTTCTCCACCGCTGCAACGGAGTCACCACCACCGATGATGGTTACTGTGCCAGATGCAGTGAGACCAGCCAAAGAGTTGGCGATCGCCTCAGTACCGACAGCAAACTTATCAAATTCAAATACACCCATGGGGCCATTCCAAATGGCAGTGCCACAGCTATTGAGCACATCTTGGAAGACCTTCACAGAGTCAGCACCAATGTCCAAACCCATCCAGCCATCAGGAATTTCACTAACGCTAACAGTCTTAGCATTGGCATCAGGCGCGAAGTTATCCGCAACCACAACATCAGTTGGTAGAACGATCTTGCCATCAGCCTTTTCTAACAAAGACTTCGCGAGGTCAACCTTATCCTCTTCTACGAGAGAAGAACCAACAGAAAGACCTTGAGCCTTGTAGAAAGTGAAGATCATGCCGCCGCCGATGAGGAGCTTATCGCACTTTTCGAGGAGAGTCTCGATCACGCCGATTTTGCTGGAAACCTTAGAACCACCAACGATCGCCACCAAAGGACGCTTAGGCGCTTCAATCGCACCCTTAAGGAACTTCAACTCTTTTTCGATGAGCAGACCAGCAACAGAAGTATCCACATGGTGAGTTACACCTTCGGTAGAACCGTGGGCGCGGTGGGCAGTACCGAATGCATCGTTAACGTAAATGTCTGCATTCGCCGCAAGAGCCTTGGCAAACTCAGGATCGTTCTTCTCTTCGCCAGGATTAAAACGAAGATTTTCAAGGAGAGCAACTTGACCATTCCCTAACCCAGAAACAGCCGTAGAAACAGACTCACCAATGCAGTCATCGCACTTTACAACATCTTGACCGAGAAGCTCGGAAAGACGTGCTGCAACGGGCGTTAAACGCATGGATTCTTTCACTTCACCTTTGGGGCGACCCATGTGGCTGCCGAGGACAACCTTTGCACCTTTTTCTGTGAGGTATTTAATAGTAGGCAATGCTGCGCGGATCCGAGTATCATCGGTAATCTTGCCGCTATCGTCGAGGGGAACATTGAAGTCTACCCGTACAAAAACCTTCTTTCCTTCCAAGTCACTTTGCGTGAGATTGGCAACAGTTTTCTTAGCCACTACTAAGAGCCTCCGATTTAATTGCTTTTTATAAAGTTCTGTCATCTTCTCTTCAGAAGAAGAGCCCTTTTCCTTCAGAATTAAACTAGAGTTCAGTTTCCGAAACAAGTATCTCCAAGCAGATCTTACTGGAGCTATGTCTAGGAGGTAGGTTTACTTATGTTTAAAACGATTCTTTTTCCGATTGATCAAAGTCGCGAAGCACGCGATGCTGCAGAAACGGTGGTAAATCTTGTGAAAGCGTTCCAGAGCCGTCTTGTGCTTTTGTCGGTGGTGGAGCCGCCGGAGTCTGGTGAGACAAATGTGATGAACTCTGAGGACGCTGTCGCTAAATTGCTACAGGGGGCGCATGATTTATTCGAAAAGGCTGGCATTGAGGCTGACACCATTGAACGGGAAGGGATGCCGTCCTTTACCATCTGCGATGTTGCTGATGAAATTGAAGCGGATCTCATTGTGATGGGTTGTCGAGGTATGGGGCTAACCCAAGATGGTGCGGCAGAGAGTGTCACCAGTAAAGTCACTAACCTTTCGCCTTGTCCTGTTTTAGTTGTGCCCTAAGTTACTCACAAGAGCTATGGTCAAAGCCAATCAGTTTAGGACGACACAGGCGGGGATTTGTGAAATTTTCGCGAAGTAAACGAAATTTTTTAAAAAATCCTCCACTTTTAAACCCCAAGGTTTGTGTACTCATCTTGCTAGCTTTAGTTATAGAACTACGGGGTGATTTGACAGATAGATAAAAAAAGGCCGTCTCCTCGAAATTTAGGGAAACGGCTTTTTTATTGTGATTATTTTTTGGGGGTTTAGAGGAGATCGCGGCGATCGCCCCTAAATCTTCAACTTAAATCAGAGTTAATTTAAACAAGGATGAGGTCGTTTTGAACACCAGCTTCAGCAGCCGAGATGGTATCAGAAGCAACAATCTTCACATAGTCGAAGCGTCCGAATTCACCACCATCCTTAGTGGCAGCAAGCTTAATGATGTCGCCAGTACCAAGGTGAACATCGTCAAGTACATACTGCGCTTGGTTGCTATCAGAAACGTAGTTAGAACCAAGGTGTTGATCCCAAACCCAAGACGCTTCTACATGGCCATCGATGGAGACAGTGGCATGGCTATGGCCATCATTTTCATCGAAGTAACCGACAATGATGTCATAAGTACCCGTCAAGCCGTCAAACTCTTGGGTTGCGTAACCCCAAGAAGAGGTGAGCTGAATTACGTCGTAGCCATTGATGTGCTTTTCCTTGTAGTTGCAGAGGTGCATATCGCCCACTTCATAGTGAATCGGGTCAATCACAGGCTCAGGATTGGTGTAGCCACTCTGGTCGCTATCGCTGACACCACCTGCTGTCACAGTTGCGGTGTTGATATAGTCACCAATGATGGTTTCACCAGCCACTTCAACGTTGAGCTTTTCTAGCTTGAAGGAATCATTGCTACCGCCAGTGAACGCAGAGATAACAACTGTATTACCAGTCATATCTGTAAAGTCTGCCCAGCGATCGCCACCATGGTTAACATGGTTGTCTTGCTTCGTGAAGCTATTGAGGATACTGCTATCGAGATGGGTAATATCACCAGCGCGATCGCCAACCCAGATACTGACATCACTATCGTGACCAACATATTTGAGGAAAGCCTTATCAACAACAACACTCTCGTCAAACTCTAGGAGGATATAGTCGAGGCTGCCGCCATTGTCCACACGGTGAGAAGAACCACCTTCGTACTTGTTTGTGACGCCAAGACCACCATTGTAGGAACCCAAGTAAGCCTTATTCCAGTCGCTAAAGTGCTTGTTGCTGCTGAAGGCACTGGCTTCAACATCAACGCCACCAGCAGAGAAGTTACGAATGTTGCCTAAGTGCCCAGTTGTAGAGCTGTTACCACCGAAGTAGAACGTTACGTCCTCAGATGCAGTTGTGACACTCAAATCTTCCGCTGTGAGACCCTCAGAAGTGTAAATCCAAGTTTCACCAGCACTGAGGATGCCATCACCGCCAACATCACTCGAAGCGACAAGCGTTGCAGTAAAGTCGTCGCTAGTATCACCAACTGTGCCGTTGTCATCAATGACCTCAACATCAGATTGTGCGAAGGCAACATTACCCGTGTTAGTCACTTTGTAGGTGAAGGTGACAGCAGAGCCAGCCGCGATTTCAGGAAGATTATTGAAATCAACATCGATACCATTCGTGAATTTCTCAATATCAATGCCAGGATCTGGTGCGAATTCAGGGTTGGTATAACCACTATCATCACTATCACTCACATTACCCGCAGTAACAGTGGCAGTGTTGATGTAGTCACCGATAGTCGTCTCACCCGCAACATCAACATTCAGCTTCTTCAACTTAAAGAGGTCATCGCGGTCATGGGGATTGTCGATGCTAGGAGCAATGATCAAAGTATTGCCAGACAACTCAGAACCGTTGAAGTTCGCCCAGCGTGCGCTGTCACGGCCGCCGTTGCCACCGTTGTTGTTCTCGCTAAAGAAGCCGTCGAGAAGAGTATCACTTAAAGCCGTAATATCTCCGCTGCGATCGCCGATCCAGATCGAAATATCACTATCACAGTCAATGTAAGCAAGGAAAGCCTTATCAACCACGACATCTTGATCAAACTCAAAGAGGATGTAATCAGTCCAACCTTGGTTTTCCACAGCATGGGAACCATCACCATCACTATTTTTGACCCCTAAACCATGGCCATACTTGCCAAGGAAACCATCTCGCCAAACACCATGGCCGTCACGGCTGAAGGCACTAACATCAACAACAACGCCATCCTTACTAAAGGTACGAACATTACCGTAAGAAGAACCAGAGTTGATAGAAGAGTCAGTGAAGTTGAAAGTTACATCTTTAGAGGTTGTTGTTGTGCTTAAGTCTTGAGCCACTTGAACCTCAGACGTGTAGATCCAAGTTTCACCAGCACTGAGAATACCATCGCCGCCAACATCACTAGACTCGACAAGTGTTGCAGTGAAGTCATCACTTGTGTCGCCAGCAGTACCGTTATCATCAGTAACCACAACTTCCGCAGCAGTAAAAGCAACATTGCCAGTATTCGTTACCTCATACGTGAAAGTAACAGCAGAACCAGCGACAATTTCAGGCAGGTTACTGAAATCAACATCAATGCCGTTCGTGAACTTCTCGATATCAATGCCGGGCTCAGGCGTAACCTCAGGATTGACATAATTAGCCGCATCTTCGTCACTTACACCGCCAGCAGTGACAGAACCAATATTGGTGTAGAGACCCGGACTACTTTCAAAGCTGTCAAAATCAAGACCTGAAACAGCACCACTACCGACGAGGTCGATCACAATCTTTGAAACACCACTGTTATCAATAGTGACCGTTTGAAGACTGCCATCACCCGGAGCAGGAATACTAGTCGTATCAATTAGATTGCCGTTGCTGTCATAGGCAAATACTTGACCGCCAGCTTCTTCAATATCAACGAAGCTAATGCTATTGATATCAACCGCAGAAGCAAATTCAAAAATGAGTTCGCCACCATGTGCCTCATCATCAGGGTCAGAAGAATCACCATCCTCCGAGATGATCAGGATGTTACCTTCCGTCGCCGTTGCCAGGTCACCATCGCCACCAGTGGGATTAGCACTATCAAAGATCATGGCTTGACCAGATCCACTAGTCGCCGAAATAGTAACGCCTAAATCCGTGTACTCAGTATCAATAACTGTTCCAGCAGATAGTGCGTTGCCCGCACCGTCATTATCAAAGTCAATAACATTATTAACTGTTGCGCCAGAACTCAAGTCTTGAGCAGGAAGGGTCTTGGTATATTTCCAAGTTTCACCAACATCAAGGAAATTGTTCTGGTTCGCATCACCGACATTAAAGCCGCCGGAGAGAACCTGATCCGGATTGAAGTCATCGCTAGTGTCGCTAGCCGTACCATTGTCATCAGTGACAATCACATCAGCGCCAGCAAAAGCGGCATTACCAGTGTTCGTGACATCGTAGGTAAAGACAGCATCATCACCTGCTGCGATCTCAACTGCTAAATCTGCCGTATCAGCATCTTCGCCATTTACGAATTTCTCAATGTCAATACCGGGATCCTTCTCAATCAAACCAGCATCAATAGTGAGATTACTTTCTCCGGGAGCAAGAGTAACAATGTCAGTCATGCCGTTGGTGGGGTCAGCATCAGAATCTACTGCATCGTTGCCGCCTTGGTTTGCTACGGTGAAACCGAGGAAGTCATCAGCATTAACCGCAGTGGAAGCATCAAAAGTGACCTTGTACTCTTCACCGGGATTGAGGTCATCAAAGAGATACTCACCATTGGCATCAGTAGTGGTAACTTCAGTCGTGTCATCAGCAGTGCCGACAATACCATCAGCGCCGCCGCCAGTGAGGGTAACCGTTACGCCTTCAACACCTGCTTCGCCAGCATCTTGGATACCATCAGCATCAGAATCAACGAAGACCTTATCACCAAGGGAAGCAGTCTTGAGAACTAGACCAGCATCAATAGTGAGATTCTCTTCACCGGGAGCAAGAGTGACAATGTCAGTCATGCCGTTGGTGGGGTCAGCATCAGAATCGAGAGCATCATCACCAGCATCTTGTGTCGTGAAGCCAGCAAAGTCATCAGCATTAACCGCAGTGGAAGCATCGAAAGTGACCTTGTACTCTTCACCGGGATTAAGGTCATCGAAGAGGTAGTTACCATTGGCATCAGTAGTGGTGACTTCAGTCGTGTCATCAGCAGTGCCGACAATACCATCAGCGCCACCGCCAGTGAGCGTAACCGTTACGCCTTCAACACCTGCTTCGCCAGCATCTTGAATCCCATCGCGATCGCCGTCAACGAAAACCTTATCACCGAGGGAAGCGGTTTTTTGAACAAGACCCGCATCAATAGTGAGATTCTCTTCACCGGGAGCAAGAGTGACAATGTCAGTCATGCCGTTGGTGGGGTCAGCATCAGAATCGAGAGCATCATCACCAGCATTAGCTGTGGTGAAACCAGCGAAGTCATCAGCATTGACCGCAGTGGAAGCATCAAAAGTGACTTTGTACTCTTCACCGGGATTGAGGTCATCAAAGAGATACTCACCATTGGCATCAGTAGTGGTGACTTCAGCAGTGTCATCAGCAGTGCCGACAATACCATCAGCGCCGCCACCAGTGAGCGTAACCGTTACGCCTTCAACACCGGCTTCGCCAGCATCTTGAATCCCATCGCGATCGCCGTCAACGAAGACCTTATCACCAAGGGAAGCGGTTTTTTGAACAAGACCCGCATCAATAGTGAGATTCTCTTCACCGGGAGCAAGAGTAACAATGTCAGTCATGCCAGTGGTGGGGTCAGCATCAGAATCTAATGCATCATCACCAGCATCTTGGGTGGTAAAGCCAGCAAAGTCATCAGCATTAACCGCAGTGGAAGCATCAAAAGTGACCTTGTACTCTTCACCGGGATTAAGGTCATCAAAGAGATACTCACCATTAGCATCAGTAGTGGTGACTTCAGTGGTGTCATCAGCAGTGCCGATAATACCGTCAGCGCCACCGCCAGTGAGCGTAACCGTTACGCCTTCAACACCTGCTTCGCCAGCATCTTGAATCCCATCAGCATCAGAATCAACGAAGACCTTATCACCAAGGGAAGCAGTCTTGAGAACTAGACCAGCATCAATAGTGAGATTCTCTTCACCGGGAGCGAGAGTAACAATGTCAGTCATGCCGTTGGTGGGGTCAGCATCAGAATCGAGAGCATCATCACCAGCATCTTGTGTCGTGAAGCCAGCAAAGTCATCAGCATTGACCGCAGTGGAAGCATCGAAGGTTACTTTGTACTCTTCACCGGGATTAAGGTCATCGAAGAGGTAGTTACCATTGGCATCAGTAGTGGTGACTTCAGTCGTGTCATCAGCAGTGCCGATAATACCGTCAGCGCCACCGCCAGTGAGCGTAACCGTTACGCCTTCAACACCTGCTTCGCCAGCATCTTGAATCCCATCAGCATCAGAATCAACGAAGACCTTATCACCAAGGGAAGCAGTCTTGAGAACTAGACCAGCATCAATAGTGAGATTCTCTTCACCGGGAGCGAGAGTAACAATGTCAGTCATGCCGTTGGTGGGGTCAGCATCAGAATCGAGAGCATCATCACCAGCATCTTGTGTCGTGAAGCCAGCAAAGTCATCAGCATTAACCGCAGTGGAAGCATCGAAAGTGACCTTGTACTCTTCACCGGGATTGAGGTCATCAAAGAGATACTCACCATTGGCATCAGTAGTGGTGACTTCAGTGGTGTCATCAGCAGTGCCGATAATACCGTCAGCGCCACCGCCAGTGAGCGTAACCGTTACGCCTTCAACACCTGCTTCGCCAGCATCTTGAATCCCATCAGCATCAGAATCAACGAAGACCTTGTCGCCGAGGGAAGCAGTCTTAAAGAAGCCTGCATCAAGCGTTGGATTAGAATCACCGCCCTCAAGAGAAATGACATCCGTCATTAAGCCATTGTTGGGGTCAGCATCAGAATCGGCAGCATCATCACCGCCAGCATCCACAGGACTAATGCCATCAAAACCATCCGGCTGAATAAACTGAACTTTATAGTCCCCAGGAACAACTTCAAATTCGTACTTGCCGTCAGCATCGGTCGTTGTTGTTGCGATGACAGTACCATCAGGAGCTAAAAGATTTACCGTTGCACCAGCAATGCCTGACTCACCAGCATCTTGAACACCGTCAACATCATTGTCTTCAAAAACAAAGTCTCCCAGTTTTGCGAGTTCTACTTCAGTGATAATGGTCTGAAATGTCGGAATTCCGTCTACACTGATTTGCTCTTGAGGTACGAGAATGACTGCCACTCTACCGATGACTGAATCACCAAAAATATTGGTGTAATCAAAGCTTGGAACGAATCCTTCACCATTGGCTTGGGCGAGGCTGACGATTTCGTCTACTCGTGCTTGATTAAAGTCAGGTGTGGCAAAGGTTGGTAGTGTGCCGTCTAGTAGAGTCCAAACAGCGACTTGGACATCATCTGAGGAAAAGGCACTACCGATTCCGGATGTTTCACCTTCAAAATTTTGATTGATGATCCAGTTGATCAAATCTAGATTATCGGGATTCTCAATAACCGCTTCTCCAGATGTTGGTGTCGTGGTGAGAGAGCTGATGAGTGGGTCGTAACTGGAATAAACTTCTGCTGTGTAAGGAACAGTGACATTGGGCCTAGAGTCAATACCTCTATCTGCGTCGATACAGTATGCATCAAAGGTTTGACCAATTTTAAAGAGGTTGTTGCCTCCGGAAACATTAATTACATCAAGGTCAAAGAAACTAGAGTCGGCACTGTTGCCACGGTCTTGATCGAGATCAAAGGTGATGCTATCGGGGAGAGAGAAACTGAGAGATTGTAAAAGACTATCAGACATGACTGGTTCAGAATAACTGGATACTAGATGAGAGCTGCAAACTTCAGGAGTGACTTCGGTTGAGCGAGGAAAATAATAATGTCAGTGATAGAAAACGATCTAGAAGCAGTGAACTGGAATGATAAGTTGCTTAGATCGGGTTCTCAGGAAAGAAAAGGTTTAAAAAGGATGCTTGATAAATTTTGGAGGAAGCCCTGATATGAAGTGGGCTTATCTGTGAGGGGCATGCAATGTGCACTGTTAAAAGTGAGTAGACTTTGAGCAGCTCACAAAATTTACATGCCCGTCACAGTAGAAGATTTTTGTTCAACTCTTGCTGAGAGTTGGAATCAACTTATTCCGCGTCTACGTCGTTAGACTTGTTCTTCTTGCGGAGGCTTGCCATACCCATACCAAGGACTGCAAGGATTGCAGGAGGAGTGGGGATTACAGGGGTGGTGTCACAACCTTTGACTGGATCAGGCAAAGAACCATCAGGACAAGAGAAAGCAGATGCAGGAGGTGCTGTGACTACGGATGCGCTGATAGCAACGATCGCCGCGAGAGAGATTTTCTTAAGCATGGTGTGTTAGTTCCTCGTAATTGAGATGTACGGGTGACATTACGTAGGTACACTTCTAACATGCATATCTGCGACTACGTATAAAATCACAGTAAAGATACTGGCGCTTTTTTAAAGCTTGTATGAAGAATACGCAAAGCAAGGCAGTTGGGAAGTTGTTGACTTTGTAAAGTTGGAACTTGCAATGGTTAGATTTTGACCAATGGCATTAGTTTTGTGATTTTCATCCGCAAAATATTGCAATTTTATTTATGGCTTGTATTCTGCTTGATTACGAAAGTATTACGGGAATTGGTGGTTTTGTATACAAATGCGATCGCCTTCATGGCAAGATTGAGGTGATTGTGAGCCGCACAATATTCTGAATTGTTTTTGAAATAGTTGAAAAGTCGATGGCTGATCCGTGTCGGAGCTAATGGAAGGGCACGCGTTTAGCCCACAACTTAGCAAGGTAGCGCTAAAGGGTGAATGGGTTGCCATTGGTGAATGGGTTGTCATTAATAACTAAGGTATGGGTCAGTCTTGAGGGGTACTGTCTGCGATGTCAAAAATGACGGTGCGGCTGAGCCAAATGGGATCTTCAGTGGTGATATCTGAGGGGGGCTGATTAACGCCTAGGGCAAGGATGCGACGGCGGTCTATGCCTTGATCTTGTAATAGAAGTTGGGCTGATTGGGCGCGCTTGAGGGCAACATCGGTCGCAGATTCGGTGGGATGTTGGTAGCCCATAATGCGGAGATTAATATTGGGGTATTGGAGGAGATATTCCTTAACTTTTGACAGCTTGAGATCTACATCGCTGGGCTTGACGGCGGCTGAGTTTTGGTCGAAGTAGAGGCGGGTGCTAATGGGCTGAGTTTCGATTTGGATGTTGTTTGTGATCTGCTCGATGCCGTTAATTTGTTCGAGGGCGGTAATAATGGCGGGAATGTCGTCGCCTTGGAGAACTGTGCCATCTACGGTGAGGCGATCGCCGTCCAGTTGGGTGGTGACTTGAATGCCATTGACGTTATTGAGGGGCTCGATAATCTTGTCAATTTCAGCTTGGCGTTGTTCGGGGGTGAGGGGTTTTTCAACGACCAAAATATTGTTACTAATCTCGAAAGCTGGCAAGGTGTTCTGGGCGATCGCCTCGGCTTGGTCACTGAGGGTTTGGGTGGGTAATTTGCCCGTGAGATAAAGGGTGTTGTTGCGTAGGTCTGGTTTGAGGCGATAGATTGCAAGGTCGGGGTTGGTGGCTAGGGCGATCGCCACGTCCTGCTCTAATAAAAATGCTCGCCGTAGCCAATAGCCATAAAAGCCGAGGGGAATCAGTAGCAACAACACTAAAAAAGCAAAAATTGTGCCCCAAGAGAGCCTATTACGCTGTTTGGGAGGTAAATGTTTAGGAGCTTCTGGTGTTTTAGCCTCTTGAATTTTGAGTTGTACTAGCTCCGTCATCAACGGCAATAAATCTTTGAGTGGCTGCTGAGACGCAGCAAGATATTCTTCGACTTGCCGTAATTTGTAGTCGAGCTGATTATTGACCTGACGCAAACGCATCACATCTTCATCCCGCAGCACACTGCGTAAATTATTGATTTGGGTGGCTTCGTCCTCGGCGACAATATTGAAGTTGCGTTCTAGTCTGGGACTTTGCGGCGTAGGATTTGGGCTGGGCGGATTGTAGGCGGGTTGCGGAACGTTATAGGTTGATGGGGGTTGTGATGATGCTGTTGAAGGCGGAGCAATCGGCTGTTTAACTGTTGATTGCGGTGGAACCGAAGCATTTTGACCGTAGGTTGGTTGCGGGATAATTGGTGGTGTGGCGGGAGGATCTGGAACAGGTGAAGCGGTTGTTTCAATGGAATCCTCAAGCGTGACGTTGCTACCTAAAATTGAACTAATTTGTTCCGAAAAAAAATCTAGGTCTGCTTCAGGGGAGATGGATGGGCTTGGTATGGATGGTTCTGGCGAGCTTGTTTGTTTGGGTCTTGCGGTTGGAGCCGGAGTCGCAGGGCTTGGGGGTTGAGGCGGTTGTGGGGGAGCGGATGTGTAATTCGCCGGAGGTTGTTTTTGTGGTGTCGGGGCAGGAGCCGATGGGGTCTGTGTTTCTGAATGAAAGTGGCTTACCTGAATGGCTTGCAGGACTTCGTTAATCTTTTGATCAAGGGTATTTTGCACTTCATTGCCTTGGGTGCGCATCTCCTCTCGTATCCAGTTAATTTGATTTTCGAGGTCGCTGATTTTCTCGTCGTAATTATTGGCTTGCTCTCCCATCAGGGCACTTCTCAGGATATCCATATTGTCGAGGCGATCGCCATTATCCTGCTGCTGATTTTGGTCAGGCATAAATGTTTAACCCCGCAAATTCCCAAGTTATACACCAGTTATCTTAATTTAGCCCATTCTTGTCAAACCCCTTTATTTCAAAGGAGGTGGTGAGAGAGAGAGGGAGAATGGAAGAAGAGAAGGAGAGAAGGGGAGAAGGGGAGAAGAGAAGGGGAGAAGGGGAGAAGGGGAGAAGAGAAGGGGAGAAGGGGAGAAGGGGAGAAGGGGAGAATGGGAGAAGAGAAGGGGAGAAGGGGAGAATGGGAGAAGGGGAGAAGGGGAGAATGGGAGAAGCAAAATTACAGATGACAAACTTTCGATTTACTCCCTATCACCGCGTCCCTCTGTCTCCGCGTCTTTTCCTGAGGGGACATTGTTAGAATTTGCGGCAATCCAGTTTAGATAAGGTTCATAACCATGGGTGAGGGCGATGCCATAGATTTCGGGGAGTTCGTAGGAATGGTTTGCCACAATGGCGGCTTCGATTGCCTGATAATTGGACGCGATGGTTTTGCAGACAATCTGAAATTCTGAGGAGTTTTGGACTTCTCCTTGCCAGCGATAAATACTGTCGATGGGTTTGATTTGGGCGCAGGCGATTAATTTCTCAGCGACTAGCGCCTCGGCAATACGTTGGGCTTCTGCTAATGTCTCGGTTGTTGTCACTACGGCGATCGCCTGATTTTCAACCATTACTGCACCTCCTAAGAATGGAAATCTTTGTCCCAAAAGCCTAAATATAAACGTCCGCTATCATTGCGTTGGATTTGCCCACGATAATTTTTAGTGCGAAACGAACGTAAATCGCTATTGCCTGAATGGACATCGGCGATCGCCTCTAGGATTTCTGGCGGCACTTGCTCTGGAATTAAGGCGGTGGCTGTCGTCTGAATGAGGCTCACATCTGTACCAACAGGAAAAGTCACCTCAGTTTGGCGCACCTCAAAGGTTTGGTCATCGACGACATACCCAAGGGACACATTTTGCGGCCCATAGTTTTGATAGAGAATGGCAATGCTATTGGGCCAAAAACCAGTGCGTCGCTCCGTTGGCGTTGTGCCCACAGCAGCACGGACATCATCTTCACTTGCGCCCACTTGGATGAGAGGAAAGGCGGGTTGTTGGGGTTGCGGTTCAGGTTCAGGCTCAGGCTCAGGCTCAGGCTCAGGTTCAGGTTGGGGTTCCGGTTCGGGTTCGGGTTCCGGTTGTGGCTCTGGTTGTGGCTCTACCGGATTGTCGGTGATGGGTTGTTCTATTTCTTCGCTGTCTGTGGGAAACTCCTGTACCTGCGATCGCCCTAAAATTGCGAAGGCAAACCATAACCCTAAGCTAAGGCCAAATAAACTAAAAAATAACAGTGCACAACCGACTTTCCAGCCACCGGATTGTTTTTTCGAAGGTAAGGGGCTAGACGTTGGGGCGATCGATGTAGCTGTCGCTGATGTTGGGAAGGTGGGATGTTGTGTCGGTGAGCCCAGGACTTTTGTGGCTGTTGTTTGATGAATATTTGCTGTCTGCTGGGTCGGTGGATTTGACACAATTGGTAGCGGTGGAGCCGTTGCGGCTTGGCTTTGGGCGGCCTGCTTGAGGAGTTCATGCAACATCGCATTTGCCGTGGGAAAGCGATCGCGGGGATGGAATTTCAGGGTTTTGGCGATCGCCTGACCGAGGGGTATATCTAAATAAGGAAAATCTTGCTGCCAAATAAGCTCACCTGTTTGAGGATCCGTCGCAAAATGTTGCGGCGACTTGCCTGTGAGGAGATAAACCGCAGTAAAACCCAAACCATAAAGATCACTGGAATACACCGGGCGACCCGTACCCTGCTCCGGAGCCATATAGCCCGGCGTTCCGATCGCCACCGAAACCGGACTACTACCATCAGGGTAAATCGATGTCGTCAAAGCCTCTTTTACAGCACCAAAGTCAATCAGGACAGGTTTTTGGTCGCTTTCCCGGAGAATAATATTTTCCGGTTTAATGTCACGGTGAATGATGTATTTATCATGGATCGACTGCAAAACAGGCAATAAATCCACCAACAGCATTTTGACCTGCTCCGGTGATAGACAACCCCGCTGACGCACAATATCCTGAAGCGTCAACCCGTCGATCCATTCTTGAACAAGATAAAACTTTCCCTGATCTTCAAAGTAGGCATACAAACGCGGAATTTGAGTATTATGCTCTCCCAAACCTTCAAGAATTGCGGCCTCCCGTTGAAATCGCCGCTGAATTTCTTGCACCATCTGGGGGCTAGTGGCCTGTACTTTCAGAGCCTTCAGCACGCACTGTCGCCGGGATGGCAATTGGGTATCTTTTACGAGAAATGTATCCCCAAACCCTCCTTGACCAAGGGTTTCAATAATCTGGTAACGACCGTTAATCAGGGATGACTGCATAAAGACAGGACACAATAAAGCACTTCAAACATTCTACATCTCCACTTTTGTCTATTACGTAGAATCTCTAAAGGCGACATGAAGGGCGATCGCCTTTACTCGGTGTCTTACTGAAAAGGATTAATAATCTGTATTTGATTGTCAACAATTAGTTCATGTTGCATATCTTCGGAATAAAGAATTTCTGCTTTCGCTTCTAATGCACTCGCGACGATTAAGCTGTCCCAATAGGAGAAGCTATAGTTTTGCCGAAGATGACTTGCCCTAAGGAAAGTCGCAGAATCAAGTTGGGCAATTTGATAACGTCGGTACAAAGCATTAATAAATTGTCTAACTGCTTCTTCTTTAAATTTGCCTTTCTTGATTAAATTTGCTGATGTTTCATTGATGACTTGGGTACTGATGGTCAGATTCTGGGAGTTGGTAATCTCTGTGGCGATCGCCTGCTTCCTCGCAAGTTCTATGGGGTCATCTTTGGGATTTTGTAGGACTCGATAGAGAAAGATATTTGTATCGATAAAAGCTTTAGTGGTCATAGGGAAAGCAACTTATGCAGAACGAGTATGGATTTCTTCTCGGTTTAAGAATCCATCGACTTCAATGGGATTTTTGGTGAGAGTATCTAAGATGTCTTCTTTTTCTTGTTGTATTGTGATTTGCTCTAGCTGATTTTTAGCTTTAAAAGCTTCAATAATTGCCTGGAGCTGGGAAATTTGTTCTTGGGTAAGTCCGGTCAGGTCAAGTTCTAAAATCATTTTGGATTTCTCCAGATCGAATAGTTTCAGTTGAAAATTCAAGCTATTTTTTACATTTTGATGATGTGGTCTACTTATTCTTCATGTGATTGAGCTTCACACAAGTCTTTCAACTTCATTAAATGTAAGGCGATCGCCACCACTTCTTGAGCAGATTTGTATTTTCCTGTTTGGAGTTTGGCTTGAATAAAGTTTTCTTGTTCGGGAGTCAGCTTAATATTTATGATGCTTTAATGTCTCTTGCCGAAGTTTTCATTGCTTGTTCCAGCCAGTCGATTAGCAAAAACTTTAGATAGTCTAACCTTTGAAGATATTGCTTGGTTTTAGGAAACAAAGATAGGTTAGAAAAGTAGAGTTTAAAGAGTGATGGCGTCTCTAATATGGGTAGATTTTTTAGCGTTGTTAACGTCTTATGTAAGTCTTGGATAGCTCCTGAATATTTAATTTGGTTGCCATAACCTCGCAAGTCTGTCGTTAATAATTCAATTTCCTCTACTACAGAAAAACTCTCCTCATCTGCTGGGAACTCTTGATTAATGATAGGAATTTCTTCTTGGAAAGATGAATAATCTGCCACGAGTTGT
This sequence comes from [Limnothrix rosea] IAM M-220, assembly GCF_001904615.1. Classification (NCBI taxonomy): domain Bacteria; kingdom Bacillati; phylum Cyanobacteriota; class Cyanophyceae; order Chroococcales; family Geminocystaceae; genus Picosynechococcus; species [Limnothrix rosea] IAM M-220. The sequence goes on along the minus strand of NZ_MRBY01000019.1, from coordinate 53,092 downwards.
TCTAATACAACCATGATTTTTCTTTGGGCTTGTTCTGGGTTAACAACGTTTATTGTGTTAGACATTGCGGTTTACTCCATAGGTGACTATTTTTTCATTGCCAAATTGATCAACACGAATAATTAGATATTCATTATTTTTTCGGTAGACTGCGGAATCATCGTCTCTAAAACCTCGTCGGGGTATTCTAGTAGCTCCTTTTTTGTTAAAGTTATGGGCTTTTCGGAGTAGTTTAAGGGGATCAATCTGTTTTCTCTCTGCATGGTCAAGAATATTGTGAGAGACACTAAGATAGGTTGCGGCTGCCCATTCGGTTAAATAAGTTCTGATTTCTTCTACTTCTGCCGGAGAATAATTTTTTGTGAGTTCTATGAAAAATGGATCTTCTGTCATTTGAAAGAATTAACGATTGGTATTCCCAAATAATTGAGTGATTTTTTCTGGTCAAGGTTCATTAAAGTCATCTGGGACAATAAATTCGCCTTCGCATAGCCCAAAGGGACGTAATTTTTTTGATGGCTCAGTATCAAGAATTTCCTGCTTTTCTGCCAATAATATCTTCAGCATTTTATGGACTAGGTGATCGGGGATTTGTTCGATTTCTTGGATGGGTTGTTCGCGTTCTGTCATGGTTATTTCTCCGGTTTGGTTTGTTTGGGTGGGTTGTCTATCGCCCACGGCCCGATAATCTTTTCGCCTTGTTTTTCTTTCTCGGCGAGTTCGAGGTTTAGGTGTAAAAGTTTTTCGAGGATGTCGTCACCTTTCTTGAATTTATAGGCTTTCAAGACAAGGGCATCCAGCTTTTTATGGAGTTTATAAAGTTGGCTGGCAGGTTCGTCAAAAAAGGCGTTGTAGAGTTTGGTGATGCCCCATTGTTTTTGCTCCATTTGTTCACTGCGGTATTCATGCAACTCAATCATGGCTTGGCGGATCTGTTCGGTTAGTTTTTTGCTCGCCGCCTGCGGAAACGGAAAGGTTTCAAAACAAGTTTTGTGAGTGTAAGCAATATCAGCTTTTAATGTTGCTTTTTGGGCGTGCATCCATTGTCGATGAACGTCTGATGTTAAAACTCCCAGCATGTAAAAATCATCAGAAGCTACAACAACTGATTTATCTCCAGCCAACCAATTCGATGGAAACGGAATAAATACAGCCCATTTTGAAACTCTTGGTACAGCAAAACATAGAGAAAGTTCCTTTAATGCTGTTCGCATGGCTTCATTCGTTCGTTTATATCGCCACCACTTTTCACGCATTACTGCTTCACGATTTTTTTCTCGTTCTGGCTTAACGTTGATTTTGATATGTTCAAAAGGAAGTTTGTATAAACTGACATCCTCTATAGGCATATTACTAAAGTCAATAATCCAGCGGGTTGGCTTACCATTAACTTCTTTAGCAAGATTACTCCCCATAGAAAAAAGTTTAAGAACGTCTTTGTTTCTTTTATCTTGTTTGTTCCACCGAATAACTTGCTCTTCTGTGACGATAAAGCCTTTTCCTACTGGAATTACTCCTTGAAAACAATGGTTAGAATTAACCTTTAATTTTTCTGCTGAAGTTACATCAATAATCGATTTTAGAGAGCTGTTGATTCTTTTTACGATTTGATTGTCTAAAAGATATGTGCTTGGTTCTTCTTTTGTCCAATTAACTAAACTGACGTGAACATTTGCTTCACCTGACCAAGGTTGTGTCGAGATTGCCTCATGTATATAACCGCCACTTTGTAAAATATATTCCAAAGAAGCGGCACGACTTTTTCCTTGGCTAATGGAATTTGTCCCGACCAAACCAGCCCGACCATTTTGATGGATGTGATCATGAGCTTTCCGAAACCAATAGGCACAAAAATCAACGGAATCTTTGACATCAGAAAATTTTGCAAAGACTCGCTCCATATATCTATCGCCAAGTGATATCCGCGCATTTTTTCCACCGAGAAAAGGAGGATTACCGATAATGGCATCAGCTTTTTCCCAGTCATTAAAGAGCGCATCCTTACAGACAATATTTTTGTCTAAAGAATCCAAGGGCAAAGCAGGCTCATTGAGTTCAAACTTATCGATCGCAATCTTCCGAGCAATCATCATCGTCACCCGCGCCAACTGCACCGCAAACGGATTTGTATCCATCCCAAAAAACTGCAGCGGCGTAACAAACCCCATTTCAATCTGGCTAGGCGGTTGCTTTCTGCGCTCCGCAATTTTCTGAATTAAAAGCTGCTCAATGCGTTTTAGTTCCTGATACGCCACATAGAGAAAATTCCCCGACCCACAAGCCGGATCAAGCACCCGATAGGACTGCAACTCCAACTGAAGCTGATTCAATGCCCCGATAGACTTCGCGCTATTAATTTTCTCCTCCCAATAATCCGAAATCGTGGGGCGCACAATCTGCCGAATATCCGTTTCCGACGTGTAATGAATCCCCCTTGCGTGGCGCTCATCCGGGTCAATGGCACTTTCAAAAATATTCCCAAAAATCGACGGACGAATATTTGCCCAGTCATCCCGCGCACAAGCATCCAGAATTTCTAGCTCCGCCTTTTCTAATGGAATCGGGTGAATCTCCGCAAACAAACCCCCATTAAAATAATCCACATCTTTGTAGCGACCCTGTGGCACAATGCCCGTCTGGTTCATCGCCCGAAACAAGCCACTAAACGCATCATAGGGATTATCCTTGCCCGCCAAACAATCCTGCACCAACCCCACAAATAGATCCCGTGGCAACAAATTACGATCTTCCGCAAACATCGCCAACACACATTGCAGCGTAAAGCGTTGAAGCTGTTCTTCCGTGAAATATTTGAATTTTTCCTTTACACCGCGATCGCGCACTAGCCGATAGAAAGTACCCATGCGTTTGGCAGTGCGTTCTGTCACCTCGACCTGATTATTCCGAAAGATCGGCGATCGCCCCCCGATCTCCATAAACGAGAATGTCCCCGCCCGCTTTGGCAGCTCTTCTAGCTTGACCCGATCAACAGGCTCATCCACCTGATTAATAAAGTCATAGATCCAGAACTCATCAAAATTACAGAGGATCGAATATTTCGGTTTCGGCGTGAGGCGCATCCAATATTTTTCAAGCTGGGAGTAATGCAACGCGAGATTTTCGCCGCGCTTTTTCATCTCGATCACAACGCCTTTGATACCCACATCCGGCTGCCACACCAGAGCCGCGAAACCCGTTTTATTTTTCTTGCTGGCTTTTTTTACCCGTTCCTCAAACTCCGCCCCGACTTCCTTGATGCCCTCATGCCCAAACGCCTGAAAAAACTTAGTGAGGAATGTTTGCGCTTCCGATTTTTCATCACCCTTGATGTACTCTTCGCAATATTCAACGAAACCTTGGAGAGATTCAGGAGTAGCAGCCATCAGGACTTTACGCTCAGAGTAATACGGACATATTCAATTTTACTCAGGATTTCTCAGATCCCCGACCTCTCTGAGAAATCAGGGATCTAAAAGATTTAAGGGAAGAGAATGGGCGATCGCCCCTTGAGCTTTCATATTCCGCCACCGATTGTTACAGGCACTACAATTGCTGATAGTCTAAAATCTTTCTCCCCTATGACGACTTTGCCCAGACCTCAAGCCGAAAAACTCAATCTCACCACAAAAATTGCCTTTGGCGCGGGAGATATTGGACCAGCCCTGACGGCGAATGTTTTAGTCTTTTTCTTGCTGTACTTTTTTACGCAGGTGGCCGGCTTACCGCCGGGGTTAGCAGGTAGCATTTTGATGATTGGCAAGATCGCCGATGCAGTGAATGATCCCATTGTCGGCATGATGAGCGATCGCACCCGCACGAAATGGGGCAGGCGAATCCCTTGGATGCTCTGGGGAACTTTACCCTTTGTGATCGTCTTTTTTGGGCAGTGGCTTGTGCCCCACTTTAGTGATGTTGACCAGATTAATGATTGGTTTTTGTTTGGCTACTACGTCCTGATGGGGGTTTTATTTAACCTCGCTTACACTGCCGTTAATTTGCCCTATGCCGCCCTCACGCCGGAATTGACCCAAGACTATAACGAACGCACGAGCCTCAACAGTTTTCGGTTTAGTTTTTCCATTGGCTCTAGTATTTTTTCGTTGATTGTGGCGCGCATTGTGTTTCAGGCCTACCCCGATAATCCCGCAAAACAATATTGGATTTTGGGATTAGTGTGCTCAATCTTTGCGTTACTCACTTTGCTGTGGTGTACGTTGCGATTACAGGAAAAGGGTCGCGCAGCCATCCTGAATAATCAACAGCGCATTACCTTTGGCTATATTCTGGCGGCGTTATCCGGGCTAACGGTCTTGGGGATCGGTGCGTTGCAATGGTTGCAAGTGGGCTTTGTGTGGACTTTTGTGGCGATCGCCCTAGCGATTTTATTAGGAGTGAGTGCCTTTACCTTTATTCAGTCCCCGACGGAAGTCCATTTACTAGTCGCCCACCCCAGCCAAGACGATGGTGAAGCCCCTGTCCCCTTTAAAGAACAACTCAAAATCGCTTTTAGCAACAAACCATTTCTCTATGTGATTGGGATTTACCTCGCGTCATGGCTGGCCATTCAATTAACGGCCTCAATCCTGCCCTACTTCGTGATTAGTTGGATGGGGTTGCCCGATGCGATGTTCCCCAATACAGCGTTGGCGGTGCAAGGAACGGCGCTAATTTTATTGTTTGTGGCAAGTTTTCTCAGCCGTAAATTTGGTAAGAAAAAAGTTTATTTTGTTGGCGTGAGCCTTTGGATTTTTGCCCAGGTTGGTTTATTTTTCCTCCAGCCCGGACAGGTGGGTTTAATGTTCTTTTTTGCGGTGATGGCCGGGTGTGGCGTGGCGGTAAGCTACTTAATTCCGTGGTCTATGGTTCCCGATGTCATCGAACTGGATGAACTCAATACAGGCAAAAGGCGGGAAGGGGTTTTCTATGGCTTTATGGTTTTACTCCAAAAAATGGGTTTAGCCATTAGTCTCTTCCTCGTGGGGCAGGCTTTATCTTGGGCGGGTTTTATCGAATCCGTTGCCGGGGAAACGCCTCCGGTTCAACCCGACTCTGCTCTCTTTGCAATTCGTGTGGCGATCGCCCCCTTGCCGACCATTGCCCTGATTATTGGTTTAGTCTTGGCGTACTTTTATCCCATCACCAAGGAATATCATGAGGAAATTCGCCTCAAACTGGCAGAACGAAAAAATCAGGAAATTACAGATTTATAGACTGTGGCGATCGCCTCAGAGTTTTGGAGACGTTTCAGGAAAAGAAATATTCTCGTAAATCTCCTCTAATGGTGCACCAAGGTCTAGTGATTCTATCTCGGCGATCGCCGCTAGAGAGTCATAAAATTGCACCGTCCAAATATCCTGAGTTTGCCGCCGGAAACACTCCACTCCATATTTTTGGGCATCAATGAGTAGATAAGTTTGCAGACTAGAAATTGTCCGATAAAACTTAAACTTGCCATTGCGATCAAAACTTTCAGTCGATGGTGAAAGTACTTCGATAATGAGCTTGGGAAAATCCGTATAGCTCGAAGTTGGCTGATCTCGTTGGTCGCAAGTCACGACGATATCAGGATAAAAAAAACGCTTACTCTCTGCCACATTCACTTTCATATCAGACATGTAAACCCGACAATCAGAATTTTTTAGTCGATTTCTGAGTAAGATTGCGCAATTAAGACTAATTAAATTGTGGTTTCCTGTCCCTCCCGACATTGCATAAATTTCGCCATCAATATACTCGTGCCGAACTTCGCTTGTCTTTTCAAATTCCAGATATTCTTCTGGGGTCATGGGTGAGTTGGAACTAAGTGCAATCATTAGAGTATTACGAAGAAATTCGCCTCAAACTAGCAGAACGAAAAAATCAGGAAATTACAGATTTGTAGAGGGCGGCGATCGCCTCACTATTTATCTGCATCATCCGCAAAATTTACTCTTTTATAGAGGTCTTGAAAACTAATTTCAAAGTCAATTGATTCAAGCTTTAAAACACAATCTTTGCCAAAATGATCGGCTAAAATCCACCGTCCATCTTCTAATTTTGTCCATTGAGTAGCTTTGTAACTTTTTTGGTCGATGAGAATATACTCTTCAAAGTCTGACAGATGTCTATATGTGTAAAAATTACTGGGCTTATCGTAACTTTTCGTCGAGGCAGAGGTGACTTCAATAATTAGGCAGGGGTTAGTCAGCAGCATTTGCTTGTCATCAACGTAGCTCGGCTCACCTCGAACGACTGTCACATCTGGGTAGGTGTAATGTTTTTCCGATGGAATCCACAGCCGCATATCACTCGAAAAAATTTCGTAAGCTTGTTCGTTAACTTCTAAAAGAAGAGCACGGCAGAGATTCAACACAATTTTGTTGTGGTTTGCTGTTGCCCCTGCCATCGGTAAAATTTCTCCATCAAAAAATTCACTTTTAAACTCAGCTTTTTCTTCGAGTTCCAAATACTCAGCTGCTGTGTATTTTTTTCGTTTAACTGGGGTTACAACCATTGTCTATGTCCCGTAAAGATTTACTCAATGCGTTGTGTCTATATTTTAATGGGCTTTTTCAATATGAGTGGTGGGTTAAAGATGAGGCGATCGCCCCGACTTTTCCAAAGAAAAACCCCTAACTTTTTAGAGAAATTAAGGGTTAAAAATTTATTGATTGAGTAATCCTTTATTCGAGGACAAAACCCTTGCGAGCGAGCTGTTCCCGGAGAGATTGAATCATTGCATATTCGAGGGTATCGGTGACATCTTCATCGACAGGTAAATTACGTAGATAGGCTTCCCGCTGCTCGGTTAGCGCACGAATTTGAGCTTGGGTTTCTTGCCGTTCTGCTTCCACGCCTTGAATATAGCTTTCCTTTTCTTCGAGCGTTAAACCCTGAAGTGAAAGAGGTAATGCTTCCTCAGGTAAGGTTGCTAAATCAACAGCCTCTTCTTCTAAAGCATCAACGAGATCCCAAGAAGCATTGCGGTAGTACGCGGAACTCTTAGAGCTGCCACGGGTGACGATCGCCGCCCCGGCATTTACGTCTTGCTGAATCTGACGGTTAAGACCCCGAACGCCATCATCGCCGTAGGGAATATAGGTCGAATTGAGCTTGTCGTTAAGTGCTCGAATATCATCATCGTAGGGAGATGGACGGACGATCACCGCACGGTCTTGGTTGATATTAAAGTTTGCACCGCTGGCGATTTCGGCTCCCTCTGCCCACAAAGCTCGTTCGCGATTTTCGGCGCTGCCACAGTAAATCGTATTGACGATAATATCTTCGGCTCTAGCGAGGGCGATCGCCTCTTGCCAGCCCACTTTCCCTTGATCGAAGGGTTCGTTCCCTGCAATAAAAATCGCCCGAAAATCGTCGCTATCGTCTTCCCAAGTGAGTTGGTTGACTGCGGATTTAATCACCCAGCCGCTGTACTCTTGACCGCCATTGGTCTGAATTTCAAAGAGCTTTTCTGAGACGTTGTCTAGCTCTGGAGTAAAGTCTGTCAGTTGGCGGTTAAAGCCTTCGTAGGAAGGGAGGGAGTCATTACCGTAGTGATACAGTGCCACCTCAAAATTGGGAACTTGCCCATCTTTACGCACATCTGTGAGGGCATTGACTACAGTCCAGATTTGGCTACGGGTCTGGTCAATTAAACCATCCATACTATTGCTGGAATCGAGCAAAATAGCGAGCTGAATGGTGGGCTTCTCCTCGGCGATCGCCACCCAGGGCATGAGGACAAAGGAGAGAGAAAGAGCAGCAGTCCGAAATAAACGAGACAAAGACATGATTTCGATCCTGATAGAATCTGGCGTAATTTCTATTGACGCAGATGACCCTGATTTTGTGTCTCAAAAATCAAAAACGGTAACAAAGTCGTAACGCTGCGTCACTCTCCATTACCGTCTCGGCGATCGCCCTTCCGGAAGAGCAATCTTTTGTCAGCCAATTGGCCTAGGGCACTTGAAGCGTCACAAATTGATTTTCGGGCACAAAGCTATGATACTCGCCATCATCGGCAAGGATTGCCACCAGGTTGAGACGCACATCGGGCTTGACCCCTAGAATATCCCACGGCACAGAGATTTCGAGACATTCCTTATAGGCCATTTTTGCGTGGGCAGCTCGCGGACACCATTGACCATAATCCAGAGCTTCCTCAAACCACGTTGAACCCGTCACAAGGTTAATGCCGATGTGGTGACGGAACAGATAATTTAAAGGTTCTTGGTCGGGCATACTGGCGATCGGCGCAGGGCTGATGGGACAGTTGATCCCGGGATAGAAACAGAGTAAATGTAGTTCTGATGGTAGTTCCTCACCCCACTTCACACCCCGACGCAAATCAAGGCGGAGATAGAAATTCAGGTGATCCCAACCATAGAAAAGCCGCTGTAGAGCGCTACTTTGGTGCATGGTTCCGCGCGCACCGCCAATCTGAATACAACCCGCTTTTTCCCAATCTTGCTCGTCGCCAATGCCATCAATGACGGGATGAATAAAGCTTTGGGGCATATGTTCTTCTTGCTGGTCATGCTTTTCAATGGGCTGCATCACTTCCGGTGGTACAGGCTCATTGAGGGCTTTGTAAATTCCGGCGACATGCTCCCGGAAAAGCTGGTCAAACATTGCATCTTGGTTGGAGGAGTGACCATAGCCAAACCACCAAAACCAGTCGGAACCTTCGGCGGCGAAGAGGGATTCCCACGCTTCAGGGTTCGTGATTTCGGTCGCTTCGGGGTGGGCTTCAAGGGTTTTACGGGCTTTGTACAGCAGATCCCAAGCACGGTTTTTCGCGGGGTCACCGATCCAAGTGGTAAAGCTGCCATCTACCCATGAGCCACTGTGGAGATCCTGACGAGGAATGGTGGTGGTTGGTGGAAATTGCTCAATAAATTCGGAGACTGTGACTAGCTCTAAATTTTTGTCGGCGCTGAGTTTTTCGTATAACGCCGTTAGGAAAGGAATGCCGTCCCGCTCATAGAATTCCCAACAGTTTTCGCCGTCTAGGGCAATGGTCACGAGATGGGGTTCTTCGAGGGTTGTGGTTTTGGGGTCTTTTTGTTTTTTGCGGAGACTACGGGCGATCGCCTCTAGGTGACCGACTAAATCACTAGCTGCATCGTCAGGCTCCATGCCGCTATAGGTAAAGCCGACGAGGTCAGAGAGACGGTGATCCCGGAACACAATGGACAAATCACCGGAAGGGGTTTCAAGACGATAGGGACGGTACATCATCTCCGGTTCGTAGACATTACCCACTTCATCGCGGTGGAAGAAATGCTTAAGGCTCCAGCCCAAAACTGCCTCGTCGGAACAAATCCACTTAAAGCCTGCGGCGGCGATCGGGTCAATCACTTCCGGACTGACCGATTGCTCCGACGGCCACAAACCGCGTACTTCCCGATCAAAGCGATCGCGGTACATTTCCTTCGCACGATTGAGGTGACGGGGAATATCCTCTGACCACATAAACCGATTTTCCGGCAGCTCCATTTCGGGCACAGCCACCTGACCCGCATCGGTATCAGCCAAGAGCGGCAAAATGGGGTGAGTGTAGGGCGTGGTAGTCACTTCGAGCTGACCGTTATCCTGCATCTCTTTATGCTTGGGGATAATGCGCTTAATGATTTCCCGTTGTTTGGAATAAATACGCTGGCGATCGCCTAAAGTAAAGCCGCGATCCTGTTCGAGCCAAGCCGCAATCTCTGGATCATCCCAGAAGAGCGGGTCAATCCAAGCCAAATTATGCCAAGCAAGGAGATCCGAAAAATCTTGGTCACTCCAATTTTCTAGACACCAAGCCCGACCCTTCTCTTGCCGCTGGGTATAGAGTTCGGAATAGCGGGGGTGGGGGTCAATGAGCGTGCGGTGGTTGCCGTCAAAAAAGTGCTCAAGAATGTACCATTTCTGGTCAGAATCAAGATCTTCCACTGGTGTTAATGCCAGTTTTAGGTAAGGATCCAGCGCCGTCCCTTCCGCATAATCCTCCAACTGCATAATCAGTGAAGGAACTAAATTCACCGTTTGGTGGAGACGGGGATATTTTTCGAGGAGCAAAATGAGATCTAAATAATCTTTTGTGCCGTGGAGCCGCACCCAAGGCAAGTGGTACTGTCCATCCGGAGCTTTGTAGAGAGGCTGATGCTGGTGCCAGATGAAAGCGATGTAGAGGGGGTGGGACATATAGGAAATTTGCCTGTAGATTCTCTGAAGGTCTACGCACGGTAAATACGTAGAAACGTACCTCTAAATCATAACGATCGCCCTTCGGGTTCCTGTGGGAACCGTAACGTTTTGCAAGGATAAAATGAATTCCTCACATTCGGAGCTTTGGCAGCGCTGGCGTAATTTGATGGCAAGCTTAGGCTGCGCTAAACACGATCAAACTGATGCAAAGCTTAACGATTGCTCAAACAGTTTTTTTTGCATAACGATTTGAAAAACAGGCCAGAAAGAATATCCAAGGGGCGATCGCCCTTTTGACTCATGGGCTAAGATTGTAGTCACCATGCGCCTTACAAAATTCTTATGAGCGTTCTTTCTGAACAAATTAAGGAATTGAGTCTTGCTGAGAAGATTCAACTCGTTCAAGATCTATGGGATGATATCGCGACATCAACAGAAGAATTACCCCTGACTCCCAGTCAAGTAGAAGAACTTGATCATCGACTCATTCAACACAAAGATAATCCAGATGATGTTTCTGCTTGGGCGGATGTGCGACAGCGGATTTTAGACAAATGAAGTTGCCAATCTTCATAACTTCTCAGACTGAGCAAGACCTAGAAAATATATACGATTGGTACGAAAAACGTAGCAAAGGATTGGGTTCAGAATTTATCCGCATAATTGATAGTAATTTGGCACAGATTCAACGCTATCCTGAAGCCTATCTTGTCGTTTTGAAAAATCTTCGCCGCAAAATAATTCGTCGCTTTCCCTACGCTCTTTTTTATCTAATCACAGAGAAGCAAGTTACTGTACTTGCTTGCCTTCACTTAAAACAAGCTCCTCAACAACAATCTCGCTTCCAATAATTTCGATAGCTTTTGATGGTCAATACTGAGTCGCAATAAAAGGCGATCGCCGCTCTATCTTTCGATTCAGGATGAGAGTGTTAAATTGAGGTGAGCGAAGTAACAGCAGGTGTTCTAGGTATGGTGCTAGCAGATTCATCTCGGACAATTCCGTTTCTCGAAAATGGCGATCGCCTCAATCAAGCTGAGTTTGAGCGGCGATATGCGGCTAGTCCAGATGTAAAAAAAGCGGAATTAATTGAAGGAGTCGTCTACGTGGCATCACCTCTCAGGTTCACCCCCCATGCAGAACCCCACAGTAATTTAGTGACTTGGCTGGGATTATACAAAGCCAATCACCCAAATTTGAGAATTGGTATTGAACCGACTGTACGACTCGATAATGACAATGAACCTCAGCCTGACATTGTGATGTTTCGGGCTGATAGTGGGCGGACTTCGGTTAGTGAGGATGGCTATCTTGTTGGCTCACCAGAGCTAGTTGTGGAAATTTCTGCAAGCACGACTTCCTATGATTTGCATGGCAAAAAGGATGCTTTTGAACGAAATGGCGTAAAGGAATATTTGGTGTGGCGAACATTTGACCAAGAGATTGACTGGTTTGTTTTAGGGGATGGTAGATATCAAAAATTATCGCCCGATACGAATGGTTTGTTACGCAGTCGAGAGTTTCAAGGATTAGTTTTAGATGTGCCAGCTTTATTAAATGGTGATACTGGCAAGGTTGTACAAGCTTTACAAAATGCTCTGTGATGAATGGGGCGATCGCCCTTTAAATATTCACGGGAATAAACCTAATTCAAATGGAGAATTAAACACAATTTCTGGAGCATGGCAGTATTCGCAACGATGTTGCGCCTGCTCAGCAATAACTGGATAAAAAGGATTTACGAAACTTCTTGACCCGCGAAAGTACTGGCGGCACGAACTATACTTGCTTCGAGTTCTATTTCAACGAGTTCGTCTAATTCTTGTTGTAACGATGGCTTTAATTGTTCATTTTGCTAGCGTTTCGCCATAAGTTCATTAATTTCGCTAGTCGTTTTTGTTGGGCTTCAGAAAAAAAGATATCCGGCTGAAAATTTTGACTGACCAGCAATGCAGGAAATTTTACCTCTTCGAGTTCTTGCATCAGCGCATCGAGAGCTTGTCCCATTGTTTCGCCAATAGAAGATTTTTTCCCAGAGGTTGCTCGATAAAAAAGTTTTACCGTTTGTATCGGACACAGATTGAATTTCGACAGTATTCATCACGCTCTTAGAACCCGACTAATCCTAATTATAGGTGCTCAAAAAGAGTGGCGATCGCCCCATCAGACAGAATCTAAATTGAGATATAAAAAAAGTTCAGTTGTTCAATACATAAATGCAGGGGGAACTGAACTAGAAATTTTAGTTTTTACCGCGATTCATAATTTAAGGCACTCGCACATTACCTCCGAAAATCCAGTTACCGCTGCTGAGTTGATACCAGCCACCTTGCTGTCCAATAAGGGCTTTTAATTCTGTACTGTTAGGAAGACAATCGGAAGCAAGATCTCCGGCCGTAGAAGGCGCTTTGCGGGCATAGGAGCAACCTGCGGGAGATTGGACAGTTGCGCCATAGATAGGAAATCCTGCTGTTGAAGCTGGGGTTCGGTTTGGGGGAGGCGTTGATACTGTAACCGCTTTCAGGCTAGTGCTATTTTTCCATGTCCAATTGCCGCTGTTGAGTTGTATCCAACCGTTTCGCTCCCCAACCACAGGCTTAAGTGTCGATCCATTAGAAACACAAGCAACCATAAATGCATTGGGATTAGGCTCTGAACGCACCGGTAAACAGTTCCCGCCCTCATGTTGTGCCGTCACACCGTATTGTGGGTAGGATATTTGGGCGATCGCCACTTTTTCCATCATGAGCGGGCTGACGGCAATGCCCCCTAACATCATCAATAAATTCGTGATGGTAGATAGTTTGCTTTGATTTTTAGACCTTCTGGACGTTGTCGCAATATTTGTTCGGGTGGAGAAAGATAACATTGAAATATCAACCAAAATTGATAGTGTTACTTCTTGATATTGAAAGAAATTTTACGGAGTAACACAATAAGTTAATGTTTCTTCGCCATGGTTATTCATTTCATCGGAATTTAAGCGGTATTTATGTCTTCAGGCGATATTTCCACATTTTTTGAGCAACTTCATTCCTTGGTTGCAATTCCCACCCAAAATCATTGGTTGTATTACGTGAGTGGAAATGTCTCAGAAAACAATTACGAAGCTTTTCAACTAGAGCGATCGCAGCCTATTACTGGGAATGAGAATGGTTATTTAGTGTTTCCAAAGGGCGAACAACTTGCATGGTTTTATCAAAAATTCACTGTTCCCCACAACATCAAAAATTATGAACTGGAAGAACTGCATTGTCGGCTAAATCTGACTTGGTGGGCTGCTGAGGCAAAGGTTTTTGTAAATGGCGAATTGGCTTGTGAGGGGGATTTGTTTGATTCTTCGACGCGGTTATCCCTTTCGTCCCATGTGAACATCGGCGAAACGTTTGAGGTGGCGATCGCCCTGATTAGTCCGGGTCATGATATCGGCGCATTAATGAAATCGGAGCTAATTTTTGAGTCCGATGATTTGGCGAAGCCGGATGCGGGATTTGTGGCGACAGAGTTGCAGATTTTGAGTCGTTATCTCGAAAAATATGAACCGGAAAAGTTACCTGAGCTTGAAGCTGCATTGCAGAGTTTACCGCTGGAGACGTTTCAAAGTCGAGCCGAATTAGATCAGGCTTTGGAAATAGTACGGGAAAAATTAATTCCCTTGGCAGCAACCATAAAAGAACGGCAATTTCATGTGATGGGTCATGCCCACCTTGATATGGCATGGCTCTGGACAACGGATGAAACTTGGGAGGTCGGACAACGTACTTTTTCTTCTGTTTTAAACCTGCAAAAAGAGTTCTCTGAATTAACCTTTGGGCATAGTACTCCTGCCCTCTATGAATGGATAGAAAATAATCGTCCAGATCTGTGGCAGAAAATAACTGAAGCTGTGGCAAAAGACAAGTGGGAATTGTTAGGAGGAATGTGGGTGGAGCCGGATGTAAATTTGGTGTCGGGAGAATCGATTATTCGACAATTTCTCTATGGGCAAGAGTATTTTCTGGAGAAATTTAGTAAGACTGCACCCATCGCTTGGCTCCCTGATACCTTTGGTTTTCCGCAGCAACTCCCGCAAATTTGTAAGCTCTGCGGCATCGAAGCTTTTGGTACGGGCAAACTCCACTGGAATGACACCAAACCCTTTCCCCACGGGCTTTTTAACTGGCGATCGCCGGATGGTACGAAGCTTTTAACCTTGATGACTCCGCCCAATGTGACGGGCATTATGGATACGAATCCGATCACGATGACGAACTATGCCTTGAAGTGGGAGGAGCAGACGGGACTGAAAGATATTTTTTGGATTCCCGGTGTGGGTGACCATGGCGGTGGCCCGACCAAAGATATGATTCAAGTGGCAGAAAAATGGCGGCGATCGCCGTTTTTTCCAGAGCTAAAATTCTCGACAGCTCAACAGTTTTTAAATCAAGTTAAAGATACCCCAAATTTACCCATTTGGGATGACGAACTTTACCTCGAATTGCACCGCGGCTACTACACCGTTCATCTTGACCAAAAACAATTTAATCGCCGTTGCGAAACCCTATTGCGACAAGTGGAACTTTGGTCGGCGATCGCCAATGCTTTGGGCGAAGATCTTGCTCATCAAGACATCATTAAAAATCTCTGGAAAAAGGTTTTATTTAATCAGTTCCACGATATTTTGCCCGGTACATCTATCCCCGAAGTTTTCACCGAAGCCAACCGCGATTGGCAATATGTGATCGATACTGGCGAACAATTATTAGCAGAAATCCTTGGGGCGATCGCCAACTATATCGACTTCTCAAATCCACCTCACCCAGAAGCCAAACCCATTCTTTTGTTTAATGATCTGAATTGGGAACGGACTGAAACTATTAGTTTGAATATTAAAGAATTTGCTGTTGTTTACGATCACACTGGCACAAAAATTCCTAGTCAAATTAATGAATCAAACACTACTCAAAACACTCTATCTTTTACCGCAACTATTCCCTCAATTGGCTATTCATTATATTGGCTAGTCTCTGATAAAAATACGCCGACACAAAGATCTGAAGATTTAGTTGGCGAACCAGACTTCACTTTAGACAATGATTATTTACGCGTCAAAATCAACCAGAAGACAGGCAATATTGAAAAACTCTTTGATAAGCAAAATCAACGACAAGTTCTATCCGGTGCTGGTAATCAATTACAAGCTTTTGAAGACAAAGGTCAATATTGGGATGCGTGGGATATTGCACCAGACTATGAAGAAAAGCCTTTACCATCTACTGAATTAATCTCAATTCAATGGCAAGAAAAAACTAAAATTCGTTCCATAATTCGAGTCAAACGCAAACTAAATCAATCAACTTTTACGCAAGATTATATTCTTGAATCCCATAGCCCAATCCTCAAAATTGAGACCGTCGCAGATTGGCAAGAAGAGCAAGTTGTTCTTAAAGCTACCTTTCCTCTTACTATTGAAAGTAACTACTGTGACTATGAAGTTCCCTGCGGGACTATCCGGCGATCGCCCTCTGAAGATGCAGCAAAATGGGAAGTCCCAGCATTACGTTGGGCTGATTTAAACGATGGCAAATATGGAGTAAGCATCATCAATAATAGTCACCATGGCTACGATGCAAAACCCAATCAAATTCGGTTAACGCTCCTTAAAAGTCCGATTTGGCCTGACCCCCAAGCAGATCGTGGTGAACATCATTTTTCCTATGCTATTTATCCCCATAAAAATACTTGGCAAGAAGCCGATACTATTCGTCACGCCAAAAATTTCAATACACCCCTAAAAATTTATAAACCTGACAATATTGCTGTTAAAACTGTTGATTTACAGTCACCACAAAAATCTTTTTTTAGCCTAGGTAATAACTCATTAGTTCTTCTAGCATTCAAGCAATCAGATGGCAAATCAAGCTGGATTTTACGTTTCTATGAATCAACAGGAAAAACAGTAGATTTTAATTTTCAAAACAGTTTTAATTGGCGAATAACT
This sequence comes from [Limnothrix rosea] IAM M-220, assembly GCF_001904615.1. Lineage (NCBI taxonomy): Bacteria > Bacillati > Cyanobacteriota > Cyanophyceae > Chroococcales > Geminocystaceae > Picosynechococcus > [Limnothrix rosea] IAM M-220. The sequence goes on along the minus strand of NZ_MRBY01000019.1, from coordinate 36,942 downwards.
GAAGAAATAGATGCCCTAGAAAATCCATTAGAAACAGAGATTTCACTACAGATTCAACCGTGGCAAATTAAGACATTTAGATTATTGTCCTAAATATCAAGTTTGCTGTTGATGCCATGACGTAGCTTACTGACAAGGCGATCGCCGTGAATTTTGATAACTTTATCATCGGGGTCAATTTTTTGGAGTTCTGCGAAAAGTTGAAAGGCAATCTGGCGTTTGTCTTCATTTAAAGCTGTAATTGCTTCGGTAAAGAGCGGTAACGTTTCACGTTTTGTGCGGTCAGAGCGAAGCAGCACTTCATACAAAGTCGTTGGCCGCGATCGCCCCCGAACAGTGACTCGATCAATTTCGCGCACCATTAAATCTGGGCAATGCAGGTAAGTTTCCTCGGAGATTAACAGGCGTGCCCCATAAAATTTTGTCAGGGATTCGATCCGAGCAGCCAGATTTACCGAGTCGCCGATCACCGTCGTTTCCATGCGATTTTCACCGCCCACAGTGCCTAACAGTAAATCCCCCGTATGGATGCCGATGCCGATTTGTAACGCGGGATAAGACTCACTCGTATGTCGTTCTAACGCTTCTAACATGGCGATCGCCGCCCGCAGTGCATCATTGGGGTCATGGGGAAATAAAGCCATAATCCCATCGCCAATATATTTATCAATAAAACCACCATGTTTTTCGATGAGTGGCTCCATACGCCCTAAATAATCATTGAGTAGCGCAAACACTTCCTCCGGCGGTAACCCCTCAGAAATCGATGTGAAATTCCGGATATCTGCAAACAAAATCGTCATTTGCCGCTGACTCTGTTCCCCAAGGGTGACCTCTTCAATGCTATTGCGATTAAGGAGCTGCAAAAATTCCTGTGGCACAAACCGCCGCAGACTTTCATTGACATCCGAAAGTTTATGGATATAGCTTTCCCGTTCAATTTCCATCTCCCGCCGCTGCCGAATATCCTGAAAGGCGACGATCGCAAACTCCACTTCACCGTCTTTATTTTTAATCGGTGTTCCCCAACTTTCGATGGGAATCACGACCCCATCTTCCCGCCGAATTTCAATATCATCGGTGCCTGTACTATTCCCCAAAAGCGCTTGGATCAGGGACAAATTCATCGAGGTGTAATATTCATCCGTGCCTGCTTTATAAAGGTTGTAGGTTGCCGCAACATTGGTAATGGTGACATCTTTTACTACGCCTTTTTGGAGCATTTCGGTGGCGAGGCGATTGAGGTAATAGGGACGACCTCCGGGACGAACGATCACCACACCGACAGGCATCGCTTCGAGGAAATGGCGCAAACGTGTTTCGCTTTCGCTGAGCTGGAAGTAGAGCTGGGTATTCTTGACCGAAATACTGGATAGTTGCAAATGGGTTTTAATGCGGGCCAGTAACTCTGTCTTGGACACGGGTTTTGTTAAATAGTCATTAGCGCCACAGTTAAAGCCGGCCACGAGATCATTGACTTGATTTTTCGCGGTGAGCATCACCACGGGCAGCTCGTCGAGGGAATATTTTTCCCGTAACTTTTGACAGACTTCGTAGCCTGTCATTTTGGGCATCATAATATCGAGCAAAATGATATCTGGTTTAATGCCGGATTCGATTAGTTCTAGGGCTTCTATGCCATTGTTTGCTTGGGCGATCGCATAATCTTGGAGTGAGAGATGATTGACCAAAACCTGCATATTGACGGGTTCATCGTCCACGATCAAAATCGAATAGTCTTCGGCGTGGCTTGCTAGTAATGTTTCGGGTTGACTCAGATCTGGTTTACTGGAAAAACTAGGGTCTGTATCGCCCACCAAACGTCGCATCACAAAAGATTGCTGGATATCGGCGAGGGCTTGGGCTGGTGCGCTCTGGTCTGTTGGGGTGACGGATTCGGTGCTGACAGGCAAGGTAAAGGTAAAGGTCGCTCCTTGGTTTTGTTCTGAGGTGACGGCGATCGCCCCGCCATGGAGTTCTACTAATTTTTTTGTGATCGCCAAACCTAAACCTGTACCACCATATTCCCGCGCTGAAGAACCATCGGCCTGCTCAAAGGACTCAAAAATGCGCTCCTGCTGTTGGGGGGCAATCCCGATACCAGAATCACTAACTGCGATTTCGATCATGTCGCCCTGTTGTGCGGCGGTCACTTTGATATAGCCTTGGTTTGTAAATTTGATGGCGTTGCCGATGAGGTTATGGAAAATTTGCTGGAGACGGTTTTCGTCGGCATGGACGGGTGGCAAATCCCTCGGAATTTGATTATCGAAATGAATCAGTGACTGTTTGACGAGGGGACGACATAGCGTTAGCACAACTTCTACTAATTCCCGTAGGGCGATCGCCTTACATTGCAGCTCCAATTCGGTGTGTTTAAGCTTAAAAAAATCGAGGAGATCATCCACCAAACTCCCCAAGCGTCTACCACTAGACACAATCATGGCAAGGTTTTGCTGGGTTTCTAGAGGCAATGGCCCCGTCACACCGTCTAGGAGCGACTCCGCCAGACCAATAATGCCGTTGAGGGGGGTACGCAGTTCGTGGGAAGTATTCGACAAAAATTCGTCTTTTAATTTGTCGAGGCGTTGTAATTCTTCGTTCTGTTTTTCTAGGGCAGAAAAGGAGACTTCTAGCTGGTCTGCCATCGACTCTACCGAACCCGCTAATTCCCCAATCTCATCACTGCGTTCCTTTTCCGGTAAACTTTGCTGCCAGTTACCTCCGGTGATTAGCCGTACTGATTTTGTGAACTTCCGCAGCGGCAAAATTACCCAGTTCGCGGTCGCTAAACCGAGGCCAATGGTGACGGCGATCGCCCCGATCGATAGCCAGATATTTTGACGCATATTGGCATGGATTTCTGCCATATATTCCGCTTCGGGGAGCACAATAAAAATAAACCAATCTAGACCGTACTCATCCTGAAAGGGCACAATTTTTAGCCATTGGGAGCGACCCTCGTAGTCAAAATCAATGAAGTGCGATCGCCCTTGGGTTGCCCAGTCAGGATGCTTCTGTTCAAGGTGCTCGCCGACAGCCCGGACTAAAGGATCACCAAATTCTTGGAGCGTTGCCCGTTTACTCTCTGGATTCGTTGTTGTCGTTGCTTGCGTAAAGGTGGAAATACCGGTGGAAGTGCTCACCAAGCGGGCATTTTGCTCGGCAATAAAAACCGTTTTTTCCTTCCCCACCAGAAGATTATCCGCTAAAAATTCATCTAAATCATTAAGCGTAATATCAACGCTGCACACCCCTTGTAATGTTTGGGTGGCGGTGTCATATACCGGAGAGCTGGCCGTTAAATATAAATATTGATTGGTAATATCTGCATGGATCGGTGTCCATTGTCGACCCCCTGTGGCGATCGCCGCACGATACCAATCCCGCTGGGTAGCATCATAAAACTCGCTTTTCGTTTCATCGGGCTCAGAGCTGACCCGATTTCCAGATCCATCAAGGGTGTAAAAAGCCGTTTTAAAGTCCGTTTGACCATTGGCAATACCCACAAAAGGCCTTTCATTTTCAGTCTTCACCCCTAAAAATTCACCTTGCTTAGCAGAGCCACAATAGATCCAAGAAACTTCAGGGAACGCCTGCAATTGGTTCGCTAAAAAACGTGTTTGCGCCTCAACATTACCCGTAAAATCAAGATCAAAAAAACCCTGTTCAACGGCATTCACCGTCAGCTGATTAATGCGGTGGGGTAACTCTAGGTAAGTGTGGAGTTTTTCCTCGACCCGACCCGATAGTTCATTTTGTAACTGCTCTTTAATGTGGTGAATCGAGGCTTGACCCGTCCGATAGGACCAATAACTCGTCAGACCCACAACGGCGCAAATCTGCACTACAAAGGGCACGGTCATGGTGCTGCGCAGAGGAACCCTATTAAAACAACGGGCGATCGCCGTCTTGATGCCCGAAAACGGGTCAGATAATGCCATGGCGATGGGAATGCAAGGGGTAAGATGCAACCTCTAAAAACGAGGTAAACCAAAGGATTCGCCGTGGCGAAGTTGGTTCTTAGATTCTATAACATCCCTATCCATGGGATAACTCGTGGGGGGCGATGAAACCTACCGCCGCTAGACCTGATTTTTGGGTACACCAAAATACTGGTCATCAAAGAAAAGCACTTGGCCTTCTTCCTTAAGCTGATTGAGTAGGCGGCTAATGGTGACCCTCGTTGTCCCTAAGACCGAAGCGAGATTATCATGGGTGAGGCCAAAGGGAATTTTGAGGCCAGTCTCCTTCGGCTCGCCATACAACAGGGCTAAAAATTCAAAATAAAGGCGTAATTGATCAACCGTACGTTTTTGCCCCAAAATAGTGCGCAACATAATTTGCTTGTGGGACTGGGCTTGTAAATGTTCTAAAACTTGTGATTTGAGATCTTGCCAGCGTTCAAGGTCTGCCCAATAAACCCAAAAAATGGTTGTGCGATCCGTTTGGGCGATCGCCTCAAAACTGAGATGATCACTATCGAAAACATCGATCGCCTGATTTGCGCCAACAAAATCAATCACAGTATTGACAAGTTCGATGGTTGCTCCTGCGGGAGCCTGCTTAAGGGTGCTCTCTAAGCGTACATATCCCTCACTGACAAAATAAAGGAGGCCGGGACGAGTCGGAATCGTTTCCTCACGGAAAAAGGTACGCGCCCGATAATGCTCTGTTGCCCAAGTCCGTAATTCTTCGGTAATTAGAGGTTGTTCGTCTGGTGAAGAGTTAGCGGCGGAGGGGTACGTCATATCTTTTAAGCTACAAAGGTTCAGACAGTTCGCTGAATGACGTTGACAATAGTCGGGGAAATCTGAAGGGATTTTCTGAAGCCAACGCTATCCGGCGACAAATTCTGGGGAAAAGTCATATTAGGTGACCATGACTCAAAGAATGAATATTGAGTCTGACTGTAATATCCTAGGAGGGTTTTCTACGCTTGGCAACCGTTTGACTGTGCGTATTTACACGGATATTCGTAACCTTGATTTGAGATCTGGTCTAAAGTTGGCGATCGCCCAGCAATTTCCCGAATTTCCAGGCGATTCTATTCCCCTTAGCCTCGGTTTTCAGCGTCAGGGTCTCCTTTGGCGATCGGCGATTTTGTTGCAATGGAGCGCCTGTCAGGCCATGGATCTTGAAAAATTACGAGATCACGCTATCAAAAGCCTTGTACCCCATCGGAGCGCTGGCGATAATTTTCAAAAAAATACATGGCAATTTCAGGTCACCGTTACGGCGGCGGGTTGGTTGGAGTTGCAGCTCCTTCCCCATAGCCTAGAAATATGGCTTGATCGCTGTGGTGAGTCTTTGCTCCTGCCGCATAGTCAGGCGATCGCCCGCTGGAGTCAAGGGGAGCCACCGGCTTTTTCGTGGCAATACCTACAGCAACGCTGTGACGGCTTGGGTAAACTAGCCCAAGACTTTGCGGCTCAGGGTTCCCCCCAATGGCACTTTGAGGGGTACACAATTCCAGAGTGGGAGCAAACATTACTCGACGCAACCGTTCGCCTATGTTTGGCACTACTCAATGACCAACGGGGCGATCGCCATGGGCAGACCGTCGCAAAAGCATTTTGGGAATTTCACCGCCATTGCCCTTTATTTGCTTTTTATCCAGCCCAACCAGAACGGTTTTGGCATTATTGCGCTTGGATAAAACTCGTAGCGGCGATCGCCACAGCCTACCTTAGTACCGCACCGACAGAAAAATTCGTAAACTAACCCGAGTTCGAGTTCCGTAAAACCGGCAATCGTAACAGCCTGAAGGACGCACAAGAGATGGAGATAGAGATTCCTTCACCGAACCAATTTTGGTGAAAACTGGATGAAAACAAAGCCAATACCTCCGTAACGTGAGTTGTGCTTAAGCATGCTCGGAAGTACGACGCGGTGAATAGGAGAGCGAGAGATCGGGAGATGTTTCTATGCAAACAATCCTACTAGCTTTCAAAAAATGCAAATTTTCGTTGCTTCCCCGCGTCTTTCCCTCTCCGTGTCTTTCCCTCTCCGCGTCTTTACCTCTCCGTGTCTTTACCTCTCCGTGTCTCTTTTTCTCTAGAGAATTTTGGCTACATGCCCATCCATAACTGACATTCCGTAGCTCCCTTTTCCTGAAAATTTCAGAGACAGTCCTGAACCCCAACTGACATTAAATTAAAACGTTAAACATTAAAACGTTAAACATTAAAACTTTAACCAGAGCTATCCACAACAGATACAAATTTTTAAAATAAATTGAGTATAAGCACTTATTCGGCAAACACCTTACACTGACTGTGATACAGATAGTGATCTTGATGACAAAAAAGCCAAATTTCAACTAAAAGTTCATATAAGTGTGGCATTTTCTTAAAAGATGCTCTACCATTACAGGTGTGTGAGGAGCGAACCAAGAGAAAGGCTGAGACGAAACACGGAAAGTCGCCAGCCTTTTTCTTGTGTCTATTTTTCCTGTGCCTATTTAAAAAAATTCGCTGATCATCAGTATTGGATAGGTGAACGTGGACTAGAGCACCTCAATGAGTCCATCATCCTTGAGATATACCGAGTAATGCCCAAAGCCATTGCCCCAAAGCAATTCAATTTGTAAATTGTTCTGGGATAGTTCCCAAACCCTTGCTTCGACGCTGAGTCCCTGTACATCCCAAAAGAGAAATGATGCATTTTGCTTTGTGGTGCCGCCGAGGGTAATGCGTTGTCCCGGACTGAGGGCGATCGCCTCAACGGCACTAGGTTGCTCAATACTAATAATGTTGCCAGTGCGATTAATAATTTCAAAATTGACCCATTTCCCCGGTGTCACTCGGATGGGGGCGGTGGGACAGCTGCTTTGGGCGACACAGGTTTGGGCGATCGCCGCAGGTTGCATCGGCATGAGTGCAAAAAGACCCAGAAGACTGCCACCACCAATTCCTAGCAAAGATTGTTGAACTAAGCCCATCGTGAAATTACACTCCCATATCGTCAAAGTACAGCATTATGATTCCCAGTCTAGCCTTATCGTTTGCTGATGTTGCAGCCTACACAGTAAATCTTTCGATGACTGGCAGCGTATTATCGCCCATAAAATCTTGAGAGTTTTATTCATCTGTCGATAGCCAGCCAAATACTTTACTTTCCCGACACTTGACCTGGGTAACAGGATTACCGGGGAGTAGTGGAACCGGGTTGGCGATCGGCTGAAAATCACAAATTTTTTCTACCAAATAATCTTGATCTTCCCTTGCCCGCGAGCCATTCCAACGATATTGCAAAATTAATTCCTGTCCCGTCTCCGCCGTCTCAATGGCGTAGGGCTCAGCCAAACTCCAATCCTCATCTTCCTTCAGCTTGGCCGTTTTTCCCTTGACCTCATCTAACAATTGGCGAATGGTGGGAATTAAAACCTCAGGCTCCTTAAGTTCTGCCTCTACCTCTGTCCACAGGCGATTTTCGTAATGCTCTTGTATTTCTAAATCAAGCAACTCCAAAATAAAAACACCACGCGGATCAGCAGCCTTGCGATTAGGAGAGCGTACAACAAAGAGGCTTTCACTCAGATCGTCGCTGTAATAGGAAGGGTACTCTTCAATAAAATCGGACAAAACAAAGAAAAACTGAATCCAAAAACTCAGCAATAGCTGGGAACCAAGGATCAACAAAATACTAATGCGCTCATTGGTATTTGGTAATTTTTTTTTGAAACTATCATCCCAAAAATAGGGCAGAGCATAGATAATTGCAGCGATAACAGGCCAAACCATGACAGCAATTTCCCAATTTCCCAGCTCCCAGCTCCCAAAGATAAACAGACAGATCACCGCCGAGGTAATCCAAGGGGCTAGGGTTGAGCGCTCTTCTTTAACGACCCAGCTAATGCCGATAATGAAAAATATCCAACCGAACCATGCTAAAAAACTGGAGACGATACTATCTGGTTTGCCTAGGAGTCTGGCAAGGATGGACATGCCGCCAGAAATAACGCTGAGCCAAATACTGGTTTGCCATGAGTACCAGCGTTTGGGTTGATATTTTTTGAATAGTTCCTTGAGCTTTTTACCCATTAGCCTGGTGAGCTGTGCGTTTGGCTGACAAAAAAAGGATGATGAAATTCAGTGAGGGGCTCTACTATTGCGTCAGTTATGGATAAGCATGTAGCCAAAATTCTTTAGAGCAAAGGAGACATGGAGAGGGAGAGACACGGAGAGGGAAAGACATGGAGAGGGAGAGACATGGAGAGGGAGAGACATGGAGAGGGAGAGACATGGAGAGGGAGAGACACGGAGAGGGAGAGACACGGAGAGGGAAAGACACGGGGAAGCAACGAAAATTTGCATTTTTTGAAAGCTAGTAGGATTGTTTGCATAGAAACATCTCCCGATCTCTCGCTCTCCCATTCACCGCGTCNAACGAAAATTTGCATTTTTTGAAAGCTAGTAGGATTGTTTGCATAGAAACATCTTCCTAGCTCTTGCTTTCTCATTCTCCGCGTCGTACTTCCGAGCATGCTTAAGCACAACTCACGTTACTATTTTTTGTTTTTGTTAATCCATAGGGGGCGCAAAATTTTCTTTTCAAACTGACTTTAGCTTCATTTTAAAATTTAGCAATGCCATGGATGGGCTATGGGGTTTAGCGCGATCGCCCGAGGTTTTTGGGATCTAGGGCATCCCGGAGACCATCGCCGAGGAGGTTAAAGGCGAGGACGGTAATGATAATCAAAATGGCAGGAGACCAAACGAGCCATGGTTGCAAGACGAGAATGGAGGCGTTTGTGCCGAGGGAAAGGAGGTTACCCCAGCTCGGATCGGGCTGTTGGATACCTAGACCGATGAGACTGAGTACTGATTCGGCAATGATAAATCCTGGTATGGCGAGGGTGGCAGAAATCACGGCGTAGGTGGAAGTCTGGGGCAAAATATGCTGGGTAATGATGTAGAGCGATCGCCCCCCTGTGGCTTGGGCGGCTTGGACAAATTCTTGATTTTTGATGGACAATACTTGGCCGCGAATCACGCGGGCTAAGCCTGACCAACTGATAAAAGAGGTGATCATCACGATGAGTAAAAAGCGCTGGGCACTGGTGATATTCGCGGGTAAGACTGCGGCAAGGGATACGAGCAGGTAAATCCCCGGAATCGTCATTAATACTTCGACAAAGCGCATGAGGACGGAGTCCACCCAGCCGCCAAAGTATCCGGAAATCCCGCCGATCAGCATGCCGAGGGGAAAGGAAATGGTAATGCCGACTAGGCCAATAAATAGGCTAATACGGCCGCCATGGACTAGGCGACTAAAGTGATCTCGCCCTTGTTCGTCTGTGCCGAGAAGATTAAAGCGAGCGTCATTGCCTACGACACCAAAGAGGTGGCGATCGCCGGGAATACCTAGAAATCTATAGGGATCTCCTTTGACAAATAATCCTAAGGGTTGGGGATTATCGGCATCAATAATTAGCTGGCGATCGCCCGTTTCGAGATCCGTTGCCCCTTGGCTGGTGGGATAGATTACAGGTTTGCCGTTTTGCCAATGGATCGCGGTCGGGGGCATGAGTGAGCCATCAAGCTGGGAGGAATAGGGATCGTAGGGAGCAAAGAAATTAGCACCAATCACCAAAATGTAAAAGGTGATTAGAATAATTGCGCCAAGTCGGGCAAGGGGATTATTTTTAAGTTTGCGCCACCAATCCATATTTATCGCTCGTATCGCCTAGGGTGAATGGTACGAAATTTTCGTCCCATCATTCTAAGGCCATTAGATAATCCATTGCGGCATCTAGTCGAGATTCGTAAGTTTCGGCAAATTCGTAAAACCACATCCCTTCATTGGAAATGGGGTCAAGGTTTTGCAACCATTGCTCGGCTTTTTGGCGAATGCGTTTTTGCTGTGCTTGTTTTTGTTTTTCGGCGGCGGCGATCGCCTTTGCATTGTGGGTGGTATTAATGCGGGTTTGACGCTTTTTTTCGATCACATCGGCGATCGCATGGCAAATTTTTTGATTATTCTGGGATTGCTTTAGCTGTTGTGTCACACTGTCCTGCTCCAGAGCCTCCAACATTTCCGCAATGGGATCTTGCTCTGGAATAGTGGGCGTTTTTTCTTGTTGGGACTTTTCCTGAAACTGCGCGGCGATCGCCGCTAAATGGTCATCAAGATCCGGCGTAGACGGCGACGAAGATGAAGTCGGTTGACGATGTTGCTGCTCTAAAGCCTGAAGTTGTTCATCAAGGGACGACATTTTTTTACCCAAATATCTATTTAAAAATATCTACTCAATACAGCCATGAAGCACTAATATCTGCCATTATCTCAAAAATTCTAGAGATCCACGAGCCTAATGACCTAGGCCTCCCCATAGACAGTACCATCAGGCATAGTGGCACCCGTCAAGATCACGCCAGCCATATTAGTACTACTAATTTCTGCCCGAGCCAGATTTGCCCGAGTCAGGTTTGCACCCGTGAGATTGGCCCGTGCCAGATAAACATCGATCAACTCAGCTTCAACCAAATGGCTTTGAACCAATGTGCAACGACTGAGGTCTGCTTTATTTAATCGAGCATGGTTCAAAATTGCTTTACTTAAGTTGGCGCGATTGAGACGAGCTTGACTCAGGTTTGCCCAGTCTAACCGCACTTCCCGAAGATTGACATCTTCCATTAAGGCTCGCTCGAATTGGGCATTTCTAAGATTTGCACCTGTGAGGTTTGCACCAATGAGATTCGCTTCAGTTAATACTGCATTTTCAAGGTTTACACCCTGTAAATTGGCTTCTTGGAGGTCTGCCGCCCGTAAATTTACGCCCCTTAGGTTAGCATGGCTTAACTCCACCCGTGCGAGGTCTGCCCCCTTTAAATTTGCGCTTTGGAGATCTGCTTTTCGTAAAATCGCGCCCCGCAAACTGGAGTTGTAAACCCGTTTTTCCTCTCGCAAATTAGCTTCTCGTAAACAAACTCCTGAGAGATTTGCCCCCGAAAGATCAGCGCCCCTTAGGTCAGCCCCCATTAAGTTGGCATCGAGGAGGTTGGCGAGGGTGAGATTGGCATTGCTCAGGTTGGCGTTTTTGAGGATAGTGCCATGGAGATCGGCGTTGTGGAGTTCGGCAAATTTTAAATTCGCTTGGTTGAGGTTCGTGCCGCTGAGGTTGGAACCAATGAGGTTGGCATGACTGAGATTGGCGCGGCTGAGATAGGCAAAAATTAAAATGGCGCTGTGGAGATCGGCATTTTCAAGGTTAATGCCAATGAGATCCGCCCCCCAAAGGTTTGAGCCACTGAGTTTTGCACTCGGAAAATTCGTTTCGCCGGCGGCATATTTTTCGAGTAGCTCTTTTGCGTTCATGGGGTTTTGGTCGGTTGGGAAAGGAGTTTGATGGCTTGGATGAGGGCTGAGGTCGCCTGGAGATGTTCTTTGGGTTCGAATAGGGATTGGGCGATCGCCGATAGACGAATTTCAAGGGCAACGACCGAGGGCGATCCTTGTAGAGTTTTGTGGAGGAGATCATCAAAATCGCAAGTCCGCAACAGCGACCAATCTTCACCACTGAGATCGAACGGATGGTGCACAGCCGAAAACAATAAAATTTTGGCACGCAAAGGATTGGCGTACTTCATAATTTCAAGCTTTAGCTCAAAAATATTAAGAGCCTTGGCAAAGTGAGCCGATTGTGGGTTTCGCGGGTCTTTCAGGGAGGCTGCCGTAATATCACTAGTTTGTTGGGCGGCTCCAGTGGATGGCTCGTCGAGGGAGGCTGTGACCTGTAGCCGTGGATCGGTAATCTCCGACGACATATAGCTTTCCGAGATTTCACCGAAGGAGATGTCTGGTAATGGTATGGATGGCTGCGACCCTTGGGCACTAAAGGACATGGAGCCTTGGTAGGTTGAGTTTGCCGCATCCGCTGCTTCCGGGCGGGCTATGGTAATGGGCGGAAAAGTGGGTCTGGTCAGTCCTGTGGGTTCGTCGGTTCTGCGATAAATCGGGCCGGTGACTTCAAGGATAAAGTTTGAAAGGGATGCGTAAATGGTTTGGCGATTTAGGGAAGAAACAAGGCTTTGGAGGGCTGCTGCTAACTCATAGGTATGGGGGTAAAGATCTTTAATTTGGCGAATAAGTTGTAAAAATGAGGCCTGTCCCAAAATCTGAAAGTCGTTTTCCCAACGCTGGTGACATAGGGCAAAGAGGAGCTTTTTAATGCGAATTCCCTCCGGATGGCGTTCCATTTGTTTGGCTACTAGGACGACGGCTCTTTTTGGGGGTGAGGTGTCCTTGGGGGGTGAGGTGGGGGTTGCCATAATGATGCGGGTGGTGCCTTCTGGGGCATCATCTTGGGCCATGGGCTGTTCGTAGAGGGGGGCGATCGCCTTAATGATTACGGTCGCTAAACGTCCGTAGGCCATGGGTCGACTCAGGGTATTAACGGCAGCATTGAGGGCTTCTCGAAAATGGACTAATGACGGAAACTTTTGAGGGATGGCCGTAATAATCGGCATGAGATCAATACGATGAAGTCGTAGCGTGTCGCTTTCCCAAATATTTTCTACTGCATAAATCAACAACTTTTTGAGCCTGAGGGCATCTTGGTGTTGCTCAAACTCCCGAATTATTGTGGGTAGCGCTGGGTGGGAGGTCATAGGGGCGAAACGAAACAGCTTAAGTGTCGCTAAAAAACCATATTGGAACCTAGTGACAAATAAATAATTTAGCCACAGTTTGTACAGTAAACAACATTACAGAACAAAGTACTGTGATTCGGGGTGCTGTCGAGGGAGATTTGGTCTGGGATACTTGCCTGTAAAGGCTATGGTGCTTACGCTTAACGATAGCTGTCTCCTAGGGATAAATCAATGGATTTGTATCTATGATCACGCCCCTAAAAGGTGTTAAAAGGCCAGATTTAGAGGGCAATAATTTGATTGGTTTGTTGGCGATCGCCAATGAGTTCCATCACTTGGGGCATCAGGTCTGGCGAAAAGCCATTGGTGCAGTGCAAGAGGCAATAGGGCAACTGGGTTTCTTGGAGTGGTTCTTGGAGCGTGGTGTGGTCGCTAAGTACCAACAAACGAGGAAAAGCTTGGCCGCCGTAAACTGCAATGGCGGCGATCGCCAAATTAAACGAGCCAGCTTGGAACGAAGGGTTGAGCTGACCATCATATTCAAATTTGCTGAGCATCAACTGCAAAGACCGGAGACGTTCCTGCTTAAACAGACCCCGCTCTGGCACCGATTTCGCACGAAAAACAGGAATGAGACTAGCAAAGGGAATATCCACAGTGAGCCATTCCCCCGCCACCGTGTCAAAGGAAAAACTATAGCCCACACCATCCCAACTTTCTTCACAACGGGCGAGAAACTTATAGCGTTGTCCATCGCCCTTGACCCGGAGACGAAAACCCTCATACTGACTCACATCCCACGAACTACCAAAATTTTTGGTGCGTACCGACGCAAAGCCACCATTATTATCGGTCGAGACAATGCCCGTAAAATTCGCCACATCACCAGCAAATTGCAAACGGCTACGACTCACCCCGCCCATCACCACATCATCAACGGCTCCCCAAAGTTGTGCCAAGGCAGGACTAGGACGACGGAAATCAAATAATGTCCAACTCGGCGATCGCCACGACGCGACCTGCTGTGCCAAATCTAAAAACGTCCGCTTATCAGCCTCCGGCAACTCAAAACAAAGAATCGCCATATCCGCTGCCTCGACGCTTTCCCTCGTCACAGAGGCGATCGCCACCGGCTTGACCCCATAACCCCGTTGCTCCAAAAGAGATGCCACCACCATATTTTCCGGGCGATCGCCCCCAACCACTAATATTTGACCCATTTTTTCCAGCTCCCCCACCGACGATAAAAAAACATTCGACATTGACTGACCGAAAAACGATTTGACATAACCACTAAAAGGCAAAACATCAAAGTCATATAACATTTGCGCAAAACGACCAATATCCCAAGTTGCCATGACACCACTCCGCCCATCACTAGACCCATTATCGCAATTTCAGTCCCCTCCGAGATGACCGAGTCCTATTCCCACCGTAAAACCTTCCCCCTAAACCAACACAAAAAAGCAATAGCAATCACAAGGTAAATATCCCGCAATACTACTGCTTACTTTATTATCCGTTGACTTTATCTGTTGATGCACTAGACGTGGCCTTTACGAAAAAACTTAGACTCGCCAAAACCTACGGCCTAACAAATATCATCTTTGCCACTGAGTCCAAAACATTCGCTCCCCCTAAATCCCGAAAAAGAGGACTGACATTTTCCAGCGATCTCGTCATCCTTGGGAAATGACGATGAAACTAAACAGCAACAGCAGACTCCTGTTCCTTCTGAGCCATGACACGCATCAGATCAACCATACGATTCGCATAGCCCCACTCATTGTCATACCAAGCGAGAATCTTAAAGAACCGATCATTAAGAGCAATACCAGCACCAGCATCGAAAATACTAGAGTGAGCATCACTCGTGAAATCAGTAGAAACCACTGCATCCTCTGTATAGTCAAGAATGCCCTTTAGCTCACCAAATGCTGCCGAACGCATAGCCGCGCAAATTTCAGTATAGGAAGTCGGCTTCACGGTACGGAACGTGAGATCCACCACAGAAACATCCGGCGTAGGAACGCGTAATGCCATGCCAGTTAGTTTGCCAGCTAGTTGAGGGAGCACGAGAGTAACAGCCTTCGCCGCCCCAGTAGACGCAGGAATAATATTTTGCCCCGCGCTACGTCCAGCACGATTATCTTTTTTGCTAGCACCATCAATAGTCGGTTGAGTGGCGGTAGTAGCATGGACAGTGGTCATTAGACCCTCTGCAAGACCAAAATGCTCATCAATTACTTTGGCAATGGGAGCGAGGCAATTGGTAGTACAGCTAGCATTGGAGACAATGCGGTCAAACTCAGGGTTGTACTGTTCGTGGTTAACGCCCATAACAAGGGTCGGAATGCGCTGAGGTTCAGTCGTCGGTGCCGAGATAACGACGCGCTTCGCACCGGCTTCGAGGTGTTGAGATGTGCCCACAAAATCCCGGAAACAGCCCGTCGCCTCCACAACATAGTCCACATTAAGCTCTGCCCAAGGGAGCTCAGTCGGTTTGCGGATCGACGTACAACGGATAAATTCACCATTGACGATGATGCCGTCTTCGTTATGTTCTACTGTGCCCGGAAAACGACCATGGGTAGAGTCATATTTGAGGAGATAGGCAATTTTTTCGGGGGAGATTAAGTCATTAATGCAGACGAATTTAAATTCTGGGTTATGGACTGCTGCACGGAATACGAGGCGACCAATGCGTCCAAAACCATTAATAGCAACTTGGAGAGATGACATATGTATTTTTGCTCCGAACAATCTTGTCTGGTCAAAATGTTTGATTGACTTTACAGGCTCATTCTAGAGAGCTTTTTTTTATTGGGTGACCTTTATCGAAGAAGTATAAAGTTACGAAAAATATTGCTGTTTAGCGAAATGTTCCAGAGTGTTACTTTTATCAAAAAAAAGAGCTGTTTTTGCCAGTTTTTAAGACTTCTTCATCTCTTTCTGTGGCGATTGTCCATTTTTCTATTTACATCTCAGGACATTCCTGTGGTGGGGAGATGATCTGTTCATAACATTGGCTGTGGTTTGAGATGAAGAATTGTCAAGGGTTAGGCTACATAAGAAGAATCGTTACTTATTTCTAATT
Source organism: [Limnothrix rosea] IAM M-220 (assembly GCF_001904615.1). Classification (NCBI taxonomy): domain Bacteria; kingdom Bacillati; phylum Cyanobacteriota; class Cyanophyceae; order Chroococcales; family Geminocystaceae; genus Picosynechococcus; species [Limnothrix rosea] IAM M-220. Next base: position 21,249 of record NZ_MRBY01000019.1, on the reverse strand, counting down.
TAAAAGCGAGTACAAATGCTTAAGTCGTCTGGGATTTTTTAAGGTGATAAATTCTTGATTGATTTTAGTTTTGAGAATATTGCTTGTCTTTATGGGTAGGGTACAAAAGTTTTCCGGGAGTTTTACGGCATTAATGTCATATTTTTTCTTTTATTTTGCAAAGTATTTGGAGGCTAATTTAAGTATTTTTTGAGTTTTACTTCAAGGTCATTTACTTGTATTGGTTTGCTGAGGTAGTCATCGGCTCCTGCGGCTAAGCATCGCTCACGATCGCCGGCCATTGCCAAGGCGGTAATGGTAATGATGGGGATATCTTGCCACTTTGGTAATTGTTTGAGGGTTTTGGTCAAGGTTAAACCATCGACATGGGGGAGCTGAATATCCATCAAGATTAAATCGGGGAGGCGATCGCCGTTATCTTCCCGTAGACGTTCCAACATCTGCTGGCCATCAGCGATGATTTCCACACCATAATCATGCATCGATAAAATTTCGGTGATCAGGGTTTGGTTAAAGGGTTTGTCTTCAACCACCAAAATCAATTTTTGTTCCGTATTGCTTAGGGCTGTGATCTCCCCGGCGGCGATCGCCTCAGGTGCTTCCGGAGAAGCAACAATCTCGGCCTCTACCTTCATCTCCAAGGTGAGGGGCAACCAAACCCGAAATCGACTCCCCGCACCAACATCAGACTCCACCGACGCAACCCCACCATGCAACTCCGCTAACCGTCTGGTCAGCACCAGCCCAAGACCCGTCCCCTCATATTGCCTTGTGAGCCTACCGTCCACCTGAAAAAAAGGCTGAAATAGGCGACTTTGATCCGTCGGACTAATGCCAATACCAGTATCCGCAACCTCAAGACGTAAATAGGGGGTGCTCGCTTCAATCACACTAGAATCCGTACGCTGTTCCTGTAGTAGCTCTGCTCCATAAGCCAGACGGGCAGAGAGAGCAATTTGGCCTCGCTTTGGCGTGAACTTCACCGCATTAGATAATAAATTAATCAGAATTTGTTGAACCTTACGACGATCTAAGGCCGCCTGGTTCACCTGAGGCGACAAATCCAAAGTCATTTGTAATTTCTTGGCCTTGGCTCGCGGCTGTACCATCGCTAAACATTCTTGGCAGAGTTCAGTCACATCTACGGCGCTAATATCTAACTCCGTTTTGCCAGCTTCAATTTTGGATAAATCTAAAATGTCATTAATCAGTGCCAATAGATGTTGGCCACTTTTTTCAATGGTGTCAATGTAGTTACGCTGACGGTTATTCAGCTGTTGATCCGTTTGGCGACGTAACAAATCAGCAAAGCCAATCACACTATTTAAAGGAGTCCGCAGTTCGTGGGACATGGAAGCCAAAAATTCTGATTTGAGCCGAGAAATTCTCTCGAGCTCTTTGTTGGTCTGTTTGAGTTTTTCTTGGGATTGTGCCCGCTCAATGGCTGCGCCTAAAATCTGGCAGGCCGCAACGAGGATATTTTGCTGGGGGGCTTCTTCGAGGGGCGCTTCAATGCGTGACTCTAGGGTAAGGACGGCAAGAATTAAACCCTTTTGATCTTTAATGGGAAAAATTCCGAGCTGTCCAATGCCGGGGTGACGAAAGGCGGTTACTGCGTTGGGGTGTTCGGCATAGTTTTCGACAAATATTGGTTCGCCTGTTTCTACGACATCCCACAATAAACCTTGTCCATAGGGTATGCCGTCATTGAGGCAGTTTTCCATTGCTGTAATCGCCTCGCCATAGGTGGCGACAAACTCGGATGAAATACCGTTGGTGAGCATATTTGCCCGGCGGCGATCGCCCTGACCCGCGATAAGCTTGATATCCCCAAAGGCCGCCCCCATATTTTCCACAAGGTAGCGCAGCGCATATTTGCCGATCGCCTCAACGCTAGTGACACTCTGTAAACGTTCTGCTAATCCCAACAGAAAACTAAGGCGGCGAATTTCTTGATCTTGGGAAGACATATTTAGTAAAAGTGCCTGACGGTAAGGCGAGTGTCGGTGCTGTTAACAAATCTATATATTTCTCTATTGTAGGCTACTTTTTTTTGAGAGTAGAGAGATGGTCATGGCCTGAGCCGTGCAGCATCCCACCATAAAAAAATTATCCCCACGAAATTTACAAGAGAATGGGTGAACTCCCTATAGGATAAAAAGGCAACCTTCTATTTTCTCGATGCCATGGGCAATATCGCCACCCTCCGCGATCAATGGCGAAATCACTGCCAGCAAACTGATAGTTCTTCATTGCCACAGGTGGACTGCACGTTAATTGTGGATTGGCTCCTGGGGGCCGATGCGGCACAAAAGGAAGCGCTCCCCCCTGAACAATGGTTATTGTTTGAAAAAGGGATTGCCTACCGCTATCGGGTCCTGACGAAGTATTTAGCGATGCAGCCGAGCCAGCGTTTTGGGCGGTTATTACGTCGTTTGAGCCATGTTGTAACCCTACGACAACAGATTCAGACTTGGATTTCCCTCAGCCGCGATCGCCGGCGTACAGTTTACGATGTCCTCGAAGAAGTGATCCAAGAGATGTTGCAGCGCGACCGTTATCTGCAACAGGAGTTAGGCTGGTTGCGCAGTTGTAAACCGCCCCGTTCCCTCCGGGAGGCCTTTCTTTGTACTGTGCTCGAAGAATATTGTTTACGTCCGATTCAAAATCAGCCATTAATTAGCTATCGGTTTGTAAATTTGATGCGTCGTTATCAACGCTCTGGCATGACCAATGTGCCAGCGAGCCAATCTGTGAAATTACTCTCGACTGAGCTGGAAATTAAAAATAGCGAGCAAACCCTCAATCTTTTAGATAATGAGGCGATCGCCCGCCACCAGACCAAAGAAGAACTATGGCAACAGGATTTTTTGCGTCAGGCCGTAATGGACGATTTCTTCGCTTACCTCCAAGAAAATATTAAAGATCCCCTCGCAGTACCTTGGCTAAAACTTTATTTACAGGGAAAAACCCAAGAGGCGATCGCCCAAGCCCTCGATATTCCCATTAAAAAAAGTTATCGTCTTAGGGACAAAGTCAAATACCATGCAATTCACAACTTTGCCATCAAAACCAAACCCGCTTTAGTCGCCGCTTGGCTACAAACCAGCCTCGCCGAACATCAACTCGGACTCACATCCCAACAATGGGAAACCCTCCAAACTCAGCTGACCCCAGAACAGCAACAACTCCTCAGCGATCTCCAGACAACAGCCCCCTCCCAAAAATCATTAACAAAGCTCGACGACGAATCTCCGTCCCTACTTCAGCAATGGAGTAAAATTTACTTAGCTGCCCAGAAACTAAGGGGCTAAGATATTCTCCCTGAATAAGACATATCTGAACGATGGCAGAAACACTTCAAATTTCCATAGAGCCTTTTAATTGGTCTGGCATTAATCTAGAGCAATCTTTCAGACTCGTTGAAAAATACATTCCCCTACAAGTTTGTCGCGCCCATTCAATTCTGCCTCTAAAATTTCATAACCATTGTTTGACCCTAGGGATCGTTGATCAAAATAACCCGAACGTTCACCTAATCATTAAAAAGCTCCTGAGCCGAAAAAAACTCAACCTTGTGGCTCAAAAGCTAGATCAAAAAACATTTCAACTACTGCTTTCTTCCTTTCTTAACTATCAACAAACGAACAATAGTACCGTCGTTCGACGGAGTCAAAACGAGCCATCTTCCAAACATCAGTCGGTTGCACCTGCGGCTTCGGGTGACAAAGCGACTTTTGTAATTGACGAAAAATCTACGGCTGGCGCAACGATTGATCCCCTTGCCATACCGCCAATTGATCAAGGCTCAATCTCGAAAATTGTCTCTAACGACGATAAGTCAACGGCTATTTTTGAGGGAGATATCGCAGAGCTGCAAGCCCAAGCTAATGGCGGCGATCGCCCATCACTAAAACCAGATCAAAGCCTGAATATTCCCGCTGTCCATGTACCCAATGCACCAGTACAACTACGGGAAAACATCAATAAACATCAAAATGCACCCCAAGTTTATAACCGCCTTAACCTTGCACCCAAACATTTAAATAGACCATTAGATACCCTTACTAACCTACCCGCCAAACAACTTTGGCAAGAACTACTGGGTCGCGTCCTGTCCCAAGGCATTGGGCGACTCTACTTTGAAAATCATGCCAATGAAGGACGCATTCTCCTGAGCGAAAGCGGTGTAATGAAAGAAGCCCTTTACGGCTTGCCAGTTAAAACGTTTTATGGAGTCCTCAACGAATTTAAGCGCTTAGCCCACATTCCGCCAGTACCAGTACTTAAGGCCAAAAAAGCCGAAATGGAGCAGTATTATCTCGATGAAAGGATTTTACTACGGTTAACAATTATCCCGGGCAAACATGGTGAAGAAGGCACAGTACAAGTTTTACGTGGCCAAGCCTTGGTTTTCCACCAACAAAAACAAATGGATGACCAAGGGCGCGAAGCACTCCAGCTTGCCCAACAACTAGAACGGAAGTTAAGACATATTTATCTCCGTAGTCAAATTAATCCCTCGCCCCTCACCGCATTACCCGAATTAATGGCGGCCTGCGATCGCCTCAAAGCACAACTAGAAAATATTCATCACCGTTAGAAAAGGATTTTTCTTAAAACCCTAAAACTTCCGTTGGACAGAATAATGTCAAATGGATTTGAAATAGAACTGATTGTCTTCCTGCGGAAAGATACCCAAAGAGCGCCCAGAATTTCCATCAGCTAAGCTGAGTTCAGGCTGAATAAAGCTTTACAATAATCATCTACCAAAGGATAGAGAGAAATGGGGAGACTTCTTCAGCCCACAAGTTTGGTGAGAACAATGGGCATATCCCCACGTCCCCTTGTCTCCGAGTCCCCCTTTCCCTCAGAAATTTTTACAGCCAATCCTTTCCCCCAACTGACCTTAGGCGGCATCGTTTAAGCTGTATCCACCTCAACTCCCTCTGGGAAGAAAACACTCAAAGCCTATGCGCAAGATCTATCGGCTTTTAAGATAACGTCAGTTATGGATAAGAATTTAGCTGATATTTCTTGAAAGAAAGGAAGACACGGAGAGGTAGAGACACGGAGAACCAACGAAAACCTGCGTTTTTTGACCCCTAGGATTATTTGGATAAAACATCTCCCGATCTCTCGCTCTCTTATTCGCCGCGTCCTATTACCAAGCATTCTTAAGCAAAACTCAGGTTAAGATAAATTGCGGCGGACAGGCACTGGCGCTGGTGGAGTGGTCATAAATTCCGTCAGATCCACCTTCTCCACAAGGGGAGTGTAACCCAGCCAACGGTGGGATAGTTCTGCAAATTGGTCTGGGCAACCGCTGACGGCGAACCGAGTCGGCATAGGGAGTGTTGCATTTTTTAAACCCATTAAATCCAGTTCCTGTTCAGTCGCTTTAACGACATATTCTGCTGGGTCGACACAAACCACATGGTCAGGCAAAATGCTTTTAAAAACGCCGGCAAGGTGACGGTAGTGGGTACAACCAAACACTAGTGTGTCAATGTTTTGTTCGATTAGCGGCTGCAAATATTTCCGGGCAACCCGTTTTGTGTGGGGGTCATTAATGCGGTTGGCCTCAATGAGGGGCACAAATTCTGGACAGGCCATTTGCCATACGTCTGTGGCTGGTTCCACTTCCTGAATCGCATCTTTGTAAGCATTGCTGTTAACTGTGGCTTGGGTGGCAATAATGCCGATGCGTTTACCGTGTTGTACGGCTCCTTTTGCACCGGGTAAAATTAAGCCTAGTACAGGTGTTTTGAATTCTGAGCGAATAATGTCAAGGGCAACGGCGGAGCTGGTATTGCAGGCCATCACTACCATTTTGACTTCTTGGGCTTCCATCCAGGTGAGAATTTCTCTGACGTATTGGATTAATTCTTCTGGGGAACGATTTCCATAGGGTAATCGAGCTGTATCAGCAAAGTAGATGATTGATTCTTTGGGGAGCTGATGATACAACGCTCGCAGCACGGTAATACCACCGAGACCGCTGTCGAAGATCCCGATTGGAAAGGTTTTTGAATTGCCCATAGATAAAAGTACTCACACCAGTTGAATTAAACAAAGATTAGCGTAGTTTTTTACACTGCGCGCCGATACTTTGTCGGAAAATAGTGAATTGTACTTGAACTTTTCGGGGTTAACGGACATTGGTCTGGATATATTCTAAAATTCCGTCGGCGATCGCCTTGGCCATGCGGCTACGAAAGGCGGGATTAGAAAGGTTGGCAGCATCTTCACGACCGGTGACAAAACCGACTTCAACGAGGGCGGAAGGCATGGCTGTATGGCGCAGGACATAGAAACGGGCTGTTTTAACGCCGCGATCGCGCATCCGTATTTGACTCATTACATTACGGTGGATGCTCTGGGCTAGTTGTCTGCCGCTTTGAAAATAGTAAACTTCAAAGCCATTAACATCGGGACGACTCAGGCTAATGGCGTTGGCATGGATACTGACAAATAAGTCGGCATTGGCATTATTAGCAAGCTGGGTGCGGCCAGCAAGGCTAACAAAATAATCTGTATCTCGTGTCATACGCACACCGATGCCGTTTTGCTGCAAAATTTGGGCAACTTCTTGGGAGATGGGGAGAATAACATTTTTTTCCTGTAAGCCACCAATGCCCACAGCACCGGAGTCTCTACCGCCATGGCCGGGATCAATCATCACGACTATATTGCTCTGGGGGGGATTGAAGGTGCGTGGTGGATCTGTATTTTGTGCTGGTGGGACAAAGACGGAATTATTGCCTTGGGAATTGTTGAAATCCCGTAGACGGTTTAACTCTAAAGCAATGAGGCGATCGCTGGGCTGGGTGAGGTCTCCGACCTGAACGCCGAGGGCAGGCTCAATTTGGATCAGGACACTGGTGTTGGTTTCCTGTCGCATGGAAATGCGTGAAACTGGGCTATTGGTCTCTAGCTGGGGGCCCCGGACGGGTTGGGCAAGCTCGGCATTTTCGATGCGGATTTGATAGACACCGTCGTTACGATTCCAGCCGCCGGATGCTTTGATACTTTCATTGCCTCGCACAATGAGCAGACCACCATTGTTGGCTAGGTCTACGGATTCAATGGTTGTGAGTTCTTCTGAGGAGGAGGTTTGAACGACACGGTCGGGCACTGTTGTGGGACTAACATCTCTTGCTTCGAGATTATCGGTTCCCCCGGCGGGAATAAAAACTAAGCCGCCGCCGCCGTAGGAATTGTAGAGGGCTCGCCATTCGGGACTATTGTCTGCAAGTTGTAGGGAAATTTTTGCTTCGTTATTCCGAACTTGTTCAAAGGCAATTTGGTTAACCCTGTAGCGATTAACGTTTAGGGTTTTGCCGCGTAATTCTTGGGGAAGTTGTAAATCTTTTAGGGTGAATTCAAGGCGATCGCCATCCCGTTCTGATGCAATTTTACCGTCACTGACTTGGTCGAGGTTGAGGTAAAAGCCCCCCCGCGTCACTTGGAAGCGATCATCTAAAAAACTATCTTCTGCCTGTCCTGTGGCGGCACCAATTTGCTCCTCTGTAAGGCGCTGGGATGTTTGGTTATCGGTGGTAATGGGTTGGGGTTCTGGTAAGGTTACGGACCAGTCATTCGGCGATCGCCCCTCAAACTTAATGCCATTCGGATCAAGGGTATAGCCCGGCTCTAGCTCGATTACGAGGCGAGCGGTGTTGGGCGTAAACTGACCCAAACGAACTGTGCGAATTTTGCCGCCATAGCTACGGTTCAGGAGAGGACGAGCTAGCGTTGTGCCCGGTAAATCAATCACTAAGCGGCTGGGATCGGGGATAAGCTGAGCCTCAGGCTGTACGCTGCTATTGGTGCGAAATTGTAGTTCGCGACGCTGCTCATTAAACTCCCAAAAGATCAATTGACCCGCCCAAGCTGGCAATTGCCAAGTGGAAACGGTGAGTAGAGTTAAGCAGAACCAAAAGAATTTCACAGTCAAAAAATCCTCTGATGAAAACAGGGAATGAACGATAAAACAGTTGCAGCCGAAGCGTAACCTCGGTTTGTCAAAGGGACGCAGCGATCGCCGGATATGTTTCAGGGGCTAATTGCGACATCCCATTGTATCTTCCTTAAACCTGTTCTGACTCAGCCACTGCGTCTGACTCTTTAAAAACAATACGCAAGAAAGGCGGTGCAACAAATGTGGTTAAGATCACCATCATAATAATGGCCGCTTCAGTAGACTCAGACAGCGCACCACTGGCAGAACCGACCCCTGCAAAAACAAGACCCACTTCGCCACGGGGAATCATCCCCACACCAATGGCTAGCTTGTTGAGTTGCTCTTGACCAAAAACCGTAAAGCCCGTGATCACCTTCCCAACGATCGCCACCACAATCAGAAATGCCGCAATGACTAGACCTTCGCGATTAGAGGGAACCGCCGGATTTAAAACACTTAAATCTGTTTTTGCACCGACACACACAAAGAAAATCGGTACAAATAAATCGGCGATCGGCAGCACCTGCTCTTCCAATTCCCCACGTTTACTCGTTTCCGCAAGAATAAGACCCGCAGCAAAAGCCCCTAAAATTGCCTCCAGCTGGATGACAGTAGCGATATAGGACAACACAAACGCAAACACAATGGAAACCGTGAGCAGTTGTCCCCGCGTCTGCATACCATCCACAAGACTGACAAACAAAGGACTCAGCAAACGTCCCACAATGATGGCACCAACGAGGAAAGTACCCGCGCTAATAATCAGCCAGATCGTACTAACAATTTCTACTTCACCGGTTTTCGCCAAACTCGCCACAACGGCCAAAACAATAATCCCGAGGACATCATCTAGTACCGCCGCGCCAATAATAATTTGACCTTCTTTTGTGGTCAGCTGACCCAACTCAGCCAAAACCTTTGCCGTAATACCAATACTGGTTGCCGTGAGAGCCGCCCCTGCAAAAATCGCTGGAATTGTATCAATGCCAAAGAAAAAGACTAAGCCCGCTGTCCCCGCGGCAAAGGGCGCAACAACACCCACAACCGCCACAACCGCAGCCTGGGGTCCTACTTTAATCAGCTCCTGTAAATCGGATTCAAGACCAATTTCAAACAAGAGAATGACAACTCCCAGCTCGGCTAAAACTGAAATCACCTCACTTTGGGTGGCAAATAGAGCTGGCGCTGCTTCTGGACTTAAACCGGCCGTGGCCTCTAGAAATTTGATAATTAATGAATCTGATGCTTGCAGTCCACTCTCTGGAAAAATGAGTAGACCGAAGGCTGAAACCCCGACAAGTACACCACCGACAAGTTCCCCCAGGACTGGCGGTAAATTAATGCGGGCACATAATTCGCCGCCCATTTTACTGGCGAAATAAATCACGACTAAACTCAGTAAGACGGATGCCAAAACCATTGAAGGCTCGACTGCTTCCCCTGCTGGGGCATTGAGGAGGAACGGTTGAAAATACGGCATAAATTTATGGGATGTAACAACGGGCAATAATGGGCAAATGGAAAATTTTTAGCTTGAGCTTGGGTTTACTGTATCGGCGATTTTAACGGTATCACCTCGGTTCTGGACGTTTCTGCCAAAGCCATCACAACAATTTAGCAAACTGCTGGAACATTCTCAGGTTTAAATCTAACGGATTTGTCCTGAAACGACGGCGATCGCCCTGTCTATGGAAGTAGTTCCTCTGTTATTTCCGGTGCTGTTATGTCTGAACCTTTGCTTTTGGCGGCAAGTCTATTAAGTGGCGAGACGGCGGTTGGTGTGACGCCCCAACCCAAGCCGGAAATGGATCCCTGGCAAATGGTAGACCAAATGGGTTTAATCGATCAGCAACGGGTCGAGGCCTATCAACGGCGATCGCAGCCCCTTGCCCAGAAAGCCTCCGTGACCAAGCCGGAAACAAGTAGTAAATTTGCGTCTCGTAATACAACGGCTGCGGGCACTCAGACTTTTGCGAAGATTAATCAACCCACAACACCAACGAGAAACCCCATTGCCTATCATCGGTATTCCAGTAACCCTGAAGAAACCTTGACGATTAAGCAATCAAGCTACCGACCAAGTCAGCCCCAGACACCGAGCCGTCAAACATGGCCATCAGAAAGTACTTCAACCCGCCAACCAAGCTCAAACCCCCAGCTTTTTAGCCAGCGAATCAATGCCCTAAAAGCAGGTCAGCTCTACACCAGACTCAAAGGAAATAGCTTTGAAACCGCCTGGGCAGGTGCAAGGCAACAACCCACCCACCAAGATTGGCAAAACTTACTGCGCCAGGAAGCAAAGTCCGTCGCAGCTGGCCAAGGTAATAATCGCCTCGGTGTTTTAGTGGGTGATTCTTTAAGTATGTGGTTTCCTAGCGACCTGCTACCCGAAGGCAAGCTGTGGTTAAACCAAGGCATTTCTGGTGAAAATACGAGCCAAGTTTTACAGCGCCTTGATGCCCTTGATCGCGTTCGCCCGGAAACGATCTATGTCATGGCTGGGGTTAATGACTTGAAGCAGGGAGCCTCGGACACAACGGTATTAAATAATTCCCGCGCTATTATCCGTCGTTTGCGCTATCAGCATCCCTACGCCACGATTGTTGTTCAGTCTTTATTGCCCACTCGTACTGATTATTTATCGCCTGCACGAGCGATGCGTTTAAATCAAAAGCTACAGGCGATCGCCGCCGAGGAAAATGCGGGTTATCTGAATCTTCACGCTTTGTTTGTCGATCAAGAAGGCAAAATGCGTCAGGATTTAAGTACCGATGGCGTTCACCTAAATCGTCAAGGTTATAAAGTTTGGCAACAGGCGATGCAACAGGCAGAAAAATGGGTGGCCGCAGCTAGCTAAACCTGTTTATCTATTGATTTTTGCTTGAGGCAGGCCGACTAACGAAGTTCAGCCCAATAAATTTAACCGAATCAAAAAGGACACAAATATTTGTGCCCTGCTTCATTATTTCATCTGCATCATCTGCAAATTACATGAGATGACGAGACGCTAGTTTCTCAAGATTAATTTGGGTGTCATGGAGGAGCTTGTGTAAACTGTCGTTGGCTGGCTCTAGGGTTGGTGTTAAATCCTTCGCCTGGAGGGACATATGCAACTGAAGCTCAGCGACGTAGCTGCTCATATCTTCTGAAAATGTTGACTCAACTTGAGGTGTGGAGGAAGAAGAAATAGCCATTACTTTTTTTTGCTGTTACATCAAAAACTCGTTGGCAAAGAGAATATCATGCCCATTAAGTAAATCTACTAAGTAGAAAAAAAACGCAATATTTCTCAATGGCCGCTCATAAAACTTATATTTCAACGTTTCTGCCCGAAAAACGGTTTAAGATGCTGCCGCAATGTCAGTTTCTAGGAGTTCCCGAAAGCGAATTTCGTCTTTGTGGGGATCCGCTTGGCTCACTTTCACTTCAAGGCGATCGCCCAAAGTAACCGCCCGTTCAAAGCGGTGGGGCAACTCTAGTCCCAACTCTTCCAGTAACAACACGCCCAACTTTTCATCTTCCCGTAGCCAACGTAAAACCATCCCCTGCCACACTTCATCGGCATTGCGGCGCAGATATTCCAAACTCCAATAGCGATTGGTTTGGCGCTCTACTAAAACAGCCTCTTTACTGGAGGTGACAACGCTAAACAAAATCTCCTGTAACTCCTCCGACGAGAAGGGCAACTCATCCCCCCGCAAATGAGCTTTGATCTGGAAATGAGCCAGCAAATCTGTGTAACGACGGATGGGCGAGGTGACTTGAATATAAGAATCTAAGCCAAGACTGGCGTGACGCACCGGATTAATACCCATTTCACTGCGGGGCATACAACGGCGCACCGCACAGGCACGCACGGGGCCAGCGGGCAAAAGGAGTAATTCTTGATCTGAAGGTAGTTCCGGCTGGGGTTGACCGCGAAATGGCAAAGGTAAATTGTGCTCGACACCGTAATGTCCGGCAATTTCTCCGGCTAAAATCATCATCTCCGCCACAAGCTCACGGGAAATGGAGCCTTCTAGTACTTCGATGGTGACATCTTCGTCTTTTACCTTAATTAATGCTTCGGGCATCTTAATTTTGATCGAACCTTGGGAGTTGCGCCAGGCGGCTCGCTTACGGGCAAAATCAGCTAATAAAGGAATCTCCGGCTCGGCTTGAATATCTAGATGCAGCATTTCGTCTACATCATCGTAGGTGAGGCGATAGGTGGGCTTTACCCAGCTCGGATGGATCTCATAGTCGGCGATCGCCCCCTCTTCCGAGAGCAACACCCCAAAACTTAAAGCCGCACAAACTTGCCCTTGAATCAAACTCATCGGCCCCGTGGCCAGCTCCACCGGGAACATCGAGATCATCCCCGTCGGGAGATATAAACTGGTACTGCGGCGGCGAGCTTCTAAATCTAGCTCATCATTAGGCACTAAAAGGCGAGTTGGGTCTGCAATGTGAATCCAGATCTTGTGGCCGCCATCTGCGAGATTTTCGATGCTGAGGCCATCGTCAATTTCAGAAGTACTCTCATCGTCAATGGTGTAGGTTTTCAGGTGGGACAAATCAAGGCGATGCGCTTCGTCGGCATCATCGGGTGGAGACGAGAAACGGAAATGAGCCACATCGAGTACCTTTTGTGAAAATCTTGGGGAATAGCCGCTGCGGTGGAGATGAAGATTTTCGTGACGACTCCACCATCCTAAACTGACAAGAAGTTCAAATGCCTTTTCGGTTGTGGCGGATTGTCCAAGCAATTCTAGGAGTTCCTGCGCCGCTTTACTAGATTGTTCTGGATACAGAATAAATCGCTCTATTGCCTCTAGTCTTTGGCGATCGCCCTCTTCCCACTCTATTATTTCACCATCGCCCGCCCGCCGCACCTTATCAATAAAAGCACTTTTTTCAGCTTCCTTTTGGGCTTCAACTTCGAGCTGATGTTGGATTTCCCTAACCTGCGATTCCGGACGAGGTTCGTAGCGATCGCCCTTGCGCTTAAAAAATATCTTGTCCTCCGCCAACATGACATGGGAGGCATAACATTGATGAGGCGTTTGCTCAGAAAAAAGTAACTGAGCCATGGACTCAGGCGTTGCACTTTCCGCCATTTCCGTGAGCAGCTCCCAGGCAATTTCGAGACCCGACGGATCAAGAAACGGCTCACAATCCTCTAAAAACGATGGAATATCAGAAGGATCGTAGGGGGAACCTGCCACCGTGTACTCAACCCTTTGGGGGCGGAGCTTGTGGGACTGTCCCCTCGTATCTACAACGATCCAATCTTTTTTTCCTTCTGGACGTTCAGCGACGGCCAGTAGCCGTTCACCTTGTAACCTGAATTCAATCAGTTGTCCTTGTTCCACCAGTTTTATTGCCTTAATCTAAACTGTGACGAAAATAATGCGCTTGTAAACTAATTAGCATGCTTACTTCTACCAATAGGTGGGTAAGCAAAACCTAGCTCGGCATTACTTTAGCCTTCTTTGTTGATGAAGGGCAATAGTGCAACCATGCGAGCACGTTTAATGGCTCTGTTCATGTCGCGCTGTTGACGTGCCGTTAAACCTGTAATGCGGCGGGGAAGGATCTTGCCACGCTCGGTGATAAATTTGCGGAGTAGCTCAACATCTTTATAGTCGATGGGCTGACTGGGGGGAATCGGAGATAAACGCTTGCGGTAATAAGCCATGTTTCAGATATATCTTTACAAAATAAAGGGGACTAAATATAACAAACCTGTCTACTGCTGCAGACAGTGGTTTGGTCACATTGTTCGCTGAAATCAAAATATAGCTTCAATATCTAAATTGAATTATTTGATTTCTTTGTGAACAGTGTGGGTGTTGCAGTGGGGACAGAACTTCTTGATTTCAAGTCGTCCGGTGGTGTTACGGCGGTTTTTGCTAGTGGTGTAGCGGTTAACGCCGTTGGAACGTTTGTTGGTATTGGTGCGACATTCTGTGCATTCCACAGTGATGGTAATGCGTACGCCTTTCTTACTTGCCATGTTGGTACTTTTAGGTTAGTGGTGCGAATCGCTAGAGTTTACACACAAATTTCTATCTTTGCATATTATCCCGCAGCTCTGCAACAATTTCTTTGATCCTGAGATCGAGGGAAAAGCCCCGTTGGGTTTGGATGACGTAGGTCTCGGCAATGCGGTCATGGAAGGCTTGGTTAAATTCTTCGTCGGCGATCGCCACAAGGCAGCAGGCAAGGAGAGGCGACACAAGAATCAGCATGGAAATGGGATTAGCAAAATTAATCTGCAGACCATACATGGCCAGCATCCCTAGCCCCCCGAGAATGCCTTCACGTTTACTGAGGCTCACCAGTTCAGGAATACGATAACGAATGTCGATGACTTTAATATCAAAGGCCCAACTGCCCAAACTTTGTCCTTGATTGCGCTCCACCAAGCCGACGCGCAAGGTAAACCATGCCACCAGAAAAAAGAGCCACTGTAGTGCTGCTCCAGCTAAGGCGCTTAAAATCCAAGCACAGAGGAAATCAATAAAAAATGCCCAAAAGCGTCTATCTAAAGGAACCTTTGGGAAACGGCGGACTGGTCGGTAATCTGGAGAATCATCTTCGTCGTACATTTTTTGTGCTGTCTTAGGGCGGCGATCGCAGGGTTATTATCCTAATTGTATGCGGTTCGGTAAAGTCATTATTCTCGAATGGCGTAGGATTGCCAGCCTGACGGGATTTTTTTGAGAGATCGCCATGTTTTGCCTTCCGTTTGCCGCTGGAGATAGAGATCAAAAGGATTATGTTTACGATTTTCAACTTGGTGCCGAAAACCTAGTTCAAGATCATAGGTTCCTTGCATGTGGTAGACCGGCAAACGTTTGAGAAAAAAAGAATCAATTTGATTAACTTGAATATTGTTTAGCTTTAATGTGGGCGGTTGTGCCGTAATCGTTCGACTCAGGTCACGATAATATTGCTGGAGCTCCATGTGCATCGCCTGCTCAATCACCGTACCGTCAGGCGCAAATTCTCTGGGGGCATTACCCCTTTGGCAGCCGGAGATAGAGACACTCGTAAAGGTAAGGAATAAGCAAATAAAAACGCCAGGCAAAACCTGTTTATACGTAGGGAAATTGCGATAAATACTTATCCAAAAATTCATCTTGTTTGTGTCAAGAAAATGATTTAACCAAAGGTCTATAAATTAGGCGCTTGGAGTTACTTTATCGAAGTTTCAAAAAAAATACTGATTATTCGATATTCTCTAGATAATATAGGGAGAGGGTTGTAAAACTCTAGGACGTTTCAATCGGCGATCGCCTGCAAGAATTGCATCACACACTGTGAATATTGACCAGCCCACCAAAACCAATACAGCATTCACCGCAAAATTTTGGGGGGTGCGCGGACAAGTGCCAACACCAGGTCGAGATACCTATCGCTTTGGCGGTAATACCCCCTGCCTAGAAATTAACGCAGGAGATCAGCGTCTGATTTTTGACGGTGGCACCGGCCTACGCATGTTAGGCAATGCCCTATTAAGACAAATGCCCGTTGAAGCCCATCTTTTTTTTACCCACGCTAATTGGGATCGCATTCAAGGATTTCCTTTTTTCGTCCCAGCATTTATTCCCGGTAATCACTTTCATATCCATGGCACAGAGACCCACGAAGGCAAAACCTTCGAAGACAAGCTCTCCAAACAGATGCACGGGCCAAACTTTCCCGTCCCGATTCAAGTGATGGGAGCCAAGCTAGAATTCCACCCCCTTGAAGCTGGCGATGAACTCATGATTGATGCGGCAACAGTGAAAAGCGCCTTGGTTCACGCAAAACACCAAGCCCTAGGATTTCGGATTAGCTATGGAGATGCGGTTTTAGTATATGCCACCGATAGTGACCTCCAAGAAAAAGATAATCGCAATGCCTTACGTGAGCTAGCCTATGGCGCTGATTTTTTGGTTCTGAACACTCCCGTTTCCCGTCACCATCATCACGATATGCAACAGTGGCAACCTCTACTAGAGTTTTCGAAGGAAATTTTAGTCAAGCACCTACTGTTTTCTACCCATGACCCCAACTGTCGTGACCCAGATTTAGAGACATTGGAGGCTACGCTACAAGAACATCATCACCATCTCCATTTTGCGAAAGAAGGCGAACTCCTCACGATCTCAGCCTAAAGACTTTTAATTTTTCCAGCGGAAGTGTCACAATAGCAATTGTTGAGTTTGAGCATAATCTCTCCACAGGCCTATGTTACTGAAGTCCACCACTCGCCATGTACGCATTTACACTGCAGAAATCCAAAAAAACGAACTAATTCCCAGTGAAAAGGTCTTGAGCCTTGATATTGACCCTGATAACGAATTTATTTGGTCAGAAGAGGCCCTTCAAAAGGTGTACCGCAAGTTTGATGAACTTGTGGAAAGCTACGATGGCGAAGATCTGACGGAATACAATTTACGACATATCGGCTCTGATTTGGAAGGTTTTATTCGCGATATGCTCCAAGCTGGCGAAATTTCCTACAATCTTGATTCGCGTGTGATGAACTTCAGTATGGGTTTACCACAGCAAGATCATCCTGATAGTAAGGGTCAGTACCTAATGTATTAGGGTCTAAATTTCTGCTGAATCCCTATGGCAGCTGGAATTGTAAGGGCCATAAGAACATTCAAAACAATTAACCCCCTATGCTTTATGGCAAATGGGGGCTTTTTTTGTGAAAATCAAACAAATTTCTTAGCCGAAGGTGCGACCGTTCCAACCCCACATGGAGCCTTTGGCATCGGCAAATTCGATATAAATGCGATTTTTGTCTATGCCAAGGGTTTGACTAATCTCATTGCAAAAGTCTTCGCTCATCGTTTGGGTGCGATCGCCCATTGTGCCCACGCTTTTGATTTCAACGTAGCACACGGGTTCTGTTGTGCCAGCAAAGGTCATGGCAACTTCTGGCTCGAAAGCTGTCATTACGTAGGATTCTGGTTTGCTGAGGTGAGAGGCGAGCTTGCTGGATAGAGACAACAACATTGATTCAACTTCATCTTTGGCGGGGGCAGCGAGGGAGGTTTGAACTTTAATTAATGGCATGGGTATCAGGTATCAGTGAACAGTTATCAGTGAACAGTTACCAGTGAACAGTTATCAGGTATCAGTGAACAGTTATCAGACATCAGATATCAGATATCAAGTCGTAGGGTGGGTGGAATGGTTGGTCGGTTTGTGAGACTAAGTTTGGAGGGGACGATTCGGTGTCACCCACCGTTTTTTATGATTAAACTCGTGTGGATAGATAGTAGGGTTAGCCGCCGTAACTCCAGCCTGTGCTTTCAAGGTCAAGGATTTTACCGTCACGGTGTACGCCTGCGCCGATGACTTCTCCGACAAAAACGGTGTGATCGCCTTTTTCTACTGTGCCGACTACTTTGCATTCGACGTAGCCGAGGGAGTCTTTGATAATGGGGCAGCCGGTTTCTTCGCCTTCGTAAAACTCGACATCTTCAAATTTGTTGCCGACACGACGCTTGGGCTTAAAGAAGTTGGCTGCCATGTCTTTTTGAGTGTTCTCAAGGAAACTGAGGGTAAAAACGCCTGTTTTTTTGAGCATGGCGTGGGAGCCAGAATCTGAGCGGACACAGTTAATAATGAGGGGCGGCTTGAAGGAGCCTTGCATCACCCAACTGGCGGTAAAGCCATTCATTTCATCGCCGTCCCGCACGCCGCAAATATATAATGCGTGGGGAATCTTGAGTAGTATTTCTTTTTTTGCTTTTTCGTCTAACATCTGGGGACTCCCAATGGTCTTCAGTACAATTGCTCATTATCTTTACACACCATGTCCCTTCCTTTCCCCCACCCTGATGTAGATTCTCGTATGATTTGTTGTGGTGTGATCACTGTCAGTGATACGCGATCGCCGGCTACGGACAAGAGTGGCAAGGTTATGCAGGATCTTTTGCTGGCTGAGGGTCATGAGATTACGGTTTATCGGGTGGTTAAAGATGACCCGGCGGCGATCGCCGCGCTTTTAGAAAGGTTTGGCGTTGGCGATGGGCTAGATGCAGTGTTGTTCAATGGGGGCACGGGCATTGCGCCACGGGATAATACCTATGATGTGGTAGTGCGGTATTTGGAAAAAACGCTGCCGGGATTTGGGGAGATTTTTCGGATGCTCAGTTACGACGAAATCGGATCACGGGCGATCACCTCGCGTGCCGTGGCTGGAACCTATCGAGGTAAGGTGATTTTTTCGGTGCCGGGGTCTAGTGGGGCAGTACGTTTGGCGATGACAAAATTGATTTTGCCGGAACTTCGTCATCTGGTAAAACAGCTCACGACAATCAACAAGTAAATTATGCAGAATGTTGGATGGGTTCGGATTTTGCCATTTTGGACTGAATACCAGCGGCTTTGCTAAACCAACGCACCAGTAACCCGGCTAATTTTTCGTGGTTGTGGCGCACATAACCTGTTTCAAAGTCTTCGTCCATAATGTTTGCAATGACAATGCGGCGACGGAGTTTAGTGATTTCTTCGCGGTCGAGAAATACAGGATGGGAATGTTCGAGGGCATACCTACGCAAGGCGCTTTCGGACGGCGATCGCTGTTGGACAAGGACAGCGTCAAATAACTTTTCGCCACAGACTTTATCAATGGCTTTAATGTGATCCGCCACAGTATAGCCGTCGGTTTCTCCGGGCTGGGTCATGATATTGCACACATAGATGCGCGGGGCAGAACTGTTGGCGATCGCCTGACGAATTTCTGGCACAAGTAAATTAGGGATAATGCTCGTGTAAAGACTGCCCGGCCCCATGATAATAAAATCGGCTTTTTCAATAGCTTTGACTGCTGCGGGTAACGCCCTCGGATGACGGGGATAACAGCCAAAATCAACAATTCTACCGCCCGCTTGGGGAATGCGTGATTCTCCTTCGATAACGCGACCGTCAGCCATTTTTGCCCAGAGCTTTACATCGCTGAGGGTTGCCGGCAGTACGCAGCCGCGAATCGCCAAAACCTTGGAGCTGGCAATCACTGCTTGTTCTAGATCCCCTGTAATTTCGCTCATGGCTGTGAGAAACAGATTACCGAAACTGTGACCTTGTAAGCCGTCTCCCGCTTCAAAACGGTATTGAAAGAGTTCGGTTAATAATCTCTCTTCGTCGGCAAAGGCGGCTAAACAGTTGCGAATATCGCCGGGGGGCAACACGCCAATTTCTCGCCGTAACCTGCCGGAGGAGCCACCATCATCAGCCACTGTGACAACTGCAGTGATATTACCGCTATATTTTTTCAAACCTCGCAATAGGGTCGAAAGACCTGTACCACCCCCGATCGCCACAATTTTTGGGCCTTTATTGAGACGACGATGGTTGTGGAGCATATCCACCAATTCTTCTTCACCATGGGGATTTAAGACATCGGTGATCGCGCCAAAGGTACGATTTTGTCCCCAGAAAATCAGCGCTAAACCCAAGGCGATCGCCACAGGACCAGAAATATGGCTCGGCACAACAGTGGTAATCCAGCGCAAAAAATCTCGCGTTAAAGTCATCAGGCGGGAAACCGGCGTAAGGTCAAGCCAAATCGCCAATCCCAAAGAAGTGAACAGCACCCCCAAGGCACTCATGAGCATCCAACGCTTTACCGATAGCCCCGGTATCATCCACTTAAACAAATGGTTTAGTCCCGCAGGTGTGCGATTTTGAACGGCTTTTACCGTTTTTGGGTAAGCGCGAGCACTTCTGCGTAAAGCACGGCGAAAAGGATTGTTCAACATTCACTCTCCAGAACAAAGCAGCGGTAGAGGCGATCGCCCAGCGTTTTTGAGGATTTAATAAAGCAAGATCAAAGGTCAAAAATCGTTGGTAGGTCGTCTATCCACCATCAGTGTAGCGGAGAAGAATTCTTGGCTTGCTCACTTCCGAAAAAATGACCAAAGACCCGACCCTAGGCAAATTAAGCTTATAGCACCATTGACATAACCTAAAACTTCGACAGAACCACGGAGGAGAGATGCCAATACGGCAAAGGGGTCTAGATCATGGTGGAGATTGCAAGGGAGCCACAACACAGAAAACCAAAGAAGCCACAGCCCAACAGTAGTAATATGCCTAGACTTTTTCTGTCCATGAACTTGATGCCCTCCTATCTAAAACAGCTGGGGCGATGAGCAATCATTAAGCAATAATGATCAAGAGTGAAGGCGATCGCCCCTAAACACTGTTGCCCAACGACAAAGTCCACTAATCAGGGGAAATGCGTCGATAGCGTGATTGAACCAACAAATGAATACCATAGGCAATCAAACCAAAAGCCACCCCACCCATAAGAGCCGCCCCAAAAGGTTGTCGCTGCAATGTTTGGAGAACGCCCTCCGTTGTCTTTACTTTGCTCGCATCCGCAAACCGCACCGCTTGACCCACAAAATAACTAACAATAATGGCCACAAATCCTTTGGAAATTAAGCCGAAACGACCAATACTTAGCAGCCATTTTTCTTGAGTTTTCCCCATTTCTATCAGCTTTAATTTTTTGCGAAACTTACTGCTCACACCACGATAAACATAATAAAAACCGTAGGATGCCGCACCGACAGCCACACAACTCAATAGGAATCGACCGAAAGGTTGGGCTAGCACAGTGGCGGCTTTTGCGTTCGAAGAGGAAGATGAGCCACTGCCAGAGCTACTAACGCTGAAAACAATATCGAATGCAGCATAGGCTAAACCACTATACAAACAGCCACTGAGACCATAAATGATGCGACGAGTAATATTTTTTAAGCCATTTTTATCATGTTCTGGATCAAAAATAGCAGCGATAAAACGCCAAGCCACATAGCACAACAAGCCAAGAGCAATACCAAATAGAGCCACCTTGCCAAAGGGTTTTTCCGCAACGGCTTTTAATACGCCTGTCGTGTCTGTGACCTCTCCACCCCAATTTAGGGATGCTTGCACAGCCAGCCAGCCCAGTAATGAATAAACCATGCCTTTCGCTGCATAGCCGATACGCGCTGATGTTTCAATCCATTTTGCTGTTTGACTTTGATTGGCAGAGCTCGTAACCGGATTTTCCATGGCATGCGCCTAAAACTTTAGGCATATTTAGTTGAGATATTAATTAAAAACAATACTTTGTTATTGAAGCACTGCAATACTCCACAAGCCCTCAAGCTTGGTGCTTGTTCTATCTGATTTTCTGTTCACACTTTCGGATGATATTTGTCAATTTATTGATCTAAGTTTTTCGCAGGGTAATCGCATCAAAATAAAAGACAGGAAAGGGGTAAAGTAAAGGAGCTTAT
>NZ_MRBY01000018.1 GCF_001904615.1 [Limnothrix rosea] IAM M-220 | reverse complement strand
CACCACAAGCCAGTAAATACATCCTTTTCACTGACTTTTGCGTAATGGATAGCTTATTAAGGGAGGCAATCTTCTTTATATCGATTATAGAGTTGGTAACAAGCCTCCATCACCTTTTGGGGATGTCCCTGAGTTTGCAACAAAATTTCGATGATGTCCCGCTCAGAAAATCGGATAGGCGTTGCAGCTAAGCGTTTATCTACAAAGTGTTTTACATATTTTTCCTCCCAACCTGCAAGAAATTCATTAATACAAATATTTTGAAGCGGTGAAACTCGACCTCGCGCGTCAGGAAATAACTCATCAAGATTGACAGAGGCTGCAACTACCAACTTAAAAGGGGCATCATGTCCCAGTGATAAGGCTCGTAATTGAGAGCGAATTTGAAAAGAAAAATTTTCTTCAGCAAGCATTTCCACATCGTCGAGGAGTAATAAAAAGGATTGCTTCGATCTGCGTAAAGCCCTTTTTAAGTTGCTTGCTTTTGTATTTTCAATATCCATGAGCAAGCATAATTCCTCATAAAAATCAGCATTATCAATCAGGCTTTGACAATCCAAATAAACCGGACGACGGTACTGATTGAGCTGGGATTTGGAATGGTGGGCGATCGCCTTCAAAAACGAAGACTTACCGACTTGCCTTTCCCCAATAATCGCCACACTACTGCCACTGTTGAGAATTTCAAAAACACTTCTGAGTTCCTTTTCTCGCCCAAAAAACTGATCCGGCAAATCAATGCGACCAGACCTCGGTAAAAAAGGATTTTTAGGAATTTCGAGGATGGTAGGTTTTAGCTCAGGAAACAGTCGCCACACCAAACTTACAGGCACAGCCCGACCGCCTAGCGCATAGTCCTCATCGCGAGTTGACTTGACCACACCACAAACTTTCTTTGTTCGAGCATTGACCAATGGCGCGCCACTATAGCCCGGTTCCACCTGCCCGTCTTTGAGCTTAATGAGCGATAAACTCCCTCCTGTAAACCCTTCAAATTCCAGCGTTAATGGATCACCTTGAGGATAGTTTTTAGGGAACCCAAAGGTCTTCAACTGCTCAAAATCAGTCACATCATCATCTAAAAATACCCAATCATGGTTAGGTGAATTCACAGATAATAATGCCAGATCCACATCTTTGTTTGGTATTTGAACCTGAGTAACTGTATGGCGATCGCCCTGCCAGATAATCGACAAATCCGTTTCATTCTCGATCACATGACGACAAGTGAGCGCAACACCCTGAGCAACGAAAAAGCCTGTTCCGTTCGGCTCCTCATCCACGTCAATGCGTACCACACAAATTTCCCAGTCGAGGGTTTGACCCAAACCTATTCACCCCATTCCAACGTGATTTTGAGATTTGCCTGAGCCGTATCGTCCACCAACAATGCTAAAGCTTTACCTGATTCGATCCCCACCTCAAGACCAAATTCCACGGTCACTTTTTTCGGTTTTGTTTGATCTAATGTTTTTTTAATTCCCTTTGCTATGCCGCCGATCACATTAGTGACAGCTTCAAATTTGAGGGCATCCCCAATCGAGACATCTTGTTCGCCTCCTTGAGATTTAGCGCGAACCAAAAACTCTGTTTGTTCATCCAGTTTTACGGTTACAATTTTTGTCTTTTCCCTAGCCATCAGATTCATCGCAAAAACATCACCTAACCTTAGCTCGGAATAGACCCTAACAAAACACTTACTCGCTACAAAAATAGACCATCATTTCAGCAAAATGTATGACAATAGTTGCTGTCCGGTTATGCACAGGTCGAATGTCAGAAGCTTACATCCACGGTTATGATCCAGAAGAACAACAGCGCCTCGTCAAACAAGCTGAATACTGGCGCGATCGCCTTTTTTTTCCGAGTTTAGAACTTGCCCCGAACGCAAAAATTCTCGACATTGGCTGTGGCGTGGGGGCAGTACTGGGCATCATTAGCCAAAAATATCCCGACTTAACCTTTGCAGGCATTGATCTCCAGCCACGCCAAATCGCCTTTGCCACGCAATATCTGACGGAATTAGGACTAAATTTTGACCTGCGAAACGGTGATGCTTACGACTTATCTTGGGCGGACAATACTTTCGATTTTGCGCTGACTGTCTGGCTTTTAGAACATGTCCCAGAAACAGCAGGTATTTTGCAGGAAGCGTTGCGTGTCCTTAAACCAGAAGGCCAAATTTGCCTGTTAGAAACTGACTACCAAAGTTTACTCATTCACCCACCTCACCCAGATTTTGACTACTTTCAAAAAGCCTTGTGCGAACTATTTTTTGTGGCGAATGGTAATGCCTACGTCGGTCGTAGTTTAGGGGCAGATCTAGTACAAGCAGGTTTTACTGAAGTCAAAAATGAGGCGATCGCCCTGCACCACTGGCAAACCCCAGAAAATGATGAGCTAGGAGCTTTAGTAAATCATCTCGACACTTGGATTAAGCTCATGATTCCGCAAATGGTGGAGAAATTAGGAAAGGACGGCGATCGCCTCGAAAACGGTTTAGAGCATTTCCGCAATGTCCCAAATAATCCTTTGGGTTCCATTACCCTCAATATTTACCGAGCGACAGCAACAAAACCTGCCGAATAAAAAATCCCCCTTATTTTAGGAGGATTCAGAAAAATTTTTATCATGGTCATTTTAGACATTGATGAGACAACTAAAAATCTCAAGTCCCCGTTTGTAAGGGGGATTTAGGGGGATTTTATGTCTCAGGCTAAATCTAAAAGGTCATAAATATCTATGCAGGAGGGTTAGTCGCAGAAGGACTCTTATCAATCACCTGATCGATTAAGCCATAATCTTTCGCTTCCGCTGCGGACATAAAAAAGTCACGGTCAGTATCCACTTCGATCTTGTCGAGGGGTTGACCCGTGTGATCGGCGAGGTGCTGGTTGAGCTTACCCTTGAGATACAAAATTTCTTTCGCTTGAATTTCAATATCTGTTGCCTGACCCTGTGCACCACCGAGGGGTTGGTGAATCATGATACGGGAGTTGGGTAGACTCATGCGCTTACCCTTTTCGCCAGCACTGAGCAGAAATGCACCCATACTGGCAGCCAGACCAATACAAATAGTGCAGACATCGGGACGAACTTGGTTCATCGTATCGAAGATGCCCATACCCGCAGACACAGAGCCACCGGGGGAGTTGATGTAGAGATAGATATCTTTTTCAGGATCGTCCGCTTCGAGGAACAGAAGTTGCGCCACGATGAGATTGGCGATTTCGTCGTTCACCTGCTGGCCGAGGAAAACGATTCTTTCCCGCAACAAACGGGAGTAAATATCAAAGGCACGTTCACCGCGACCTGAGCTTTCGATAACGGTTGGAATCATGGGGCTGTTCGCTCGTTTTTCTTATCTTATTTGTCTGATTGTAATAGATTCGGCTAACCCAGGGGATACGGCTACTACGAAATACTTTACGAGAAAATGCTGGCTTTAAATATTGAAAATGATTTGGTTGGACAAGATGAGACTCGTCGCCTACACCGAAAACAAATGTTTCAGTTGCTGAAGTTAATCCAAGTAAAGCCTAAAGCCTTCTAAATCATAAGTTCTGAACTTAGAATCAGCGGTCACCAAAGTTAGAGAGTGCTGTATTGCTTGGGCAATGAGGATTCGGTCAAAGGGATCGCGATGTTTTTTGTTTAAAGGCAGGTTTTTGTAACGGACTAGATCATCACGACTTAGGTTCAGTTGATTGATGTTGAGAAAATCTACTTGCTCCAAAATCTCGTCATAGCTGGAACTGTTTGGTAGTTTGCCAATATTGAACTTAATCGCTATTTCCCAGAGACTAGCAACGCTTAAGTGCAAATTATTTCTCTGATCAAGGATTGCTCTAATCTCAGGATTTAATTGCTGATCAGCGGCTAAATACCAGAGCAAAATATGGGTATCAAGGAGGTACATTTACATGTACTCCGACAATTCTTCTAGGGGTTCGTCAAAGTCATCAGGAACTACTAGTTTGCCTTCTAAACTGCCGTAGCCATATTTTTTCTCTGTTTGTTGAGCTGATGTCTGGGAGTTGTTTGAATATTTTTGAGCAAGGAACTCAATAAAGTCTTCCACTTGCTTTTTGAGTCCTTCTGGTAAAGTATTGTATTTCTCAAGAATCAAAGGATTCATCTTGTTCCTCCTGACAATATTTTTAAGGTTCGCTCAAAACCATTGTTCCACTAAACATTTTCAAAAAACTGGGGTATTTTGCCTCAAAAAATAGCGGCTTCAATCTCGGCGATCGCCGCCTCTAGGTCATCATTGACGATTTGGTAGTCAAACTCTTCGCTAAGTTCTAGCTCCTCTTTGGCGCGGGTTAGGCGTTTCGCAATCACTTCTTCTGAATCTGTGCCACGCCCTTGCAAGCGTTTTTCTAATACTTCAAACGATGGCGGCAGAATAAAAATACGTAATGCATCGGGAAAAATATGTTTAACGGAATTTGCCCCTACCACCTCAATTTCGAGCAATACAGAATTGCCTTGGGTGGTTTGAGCCGCCACAGGCGGTAACGGCGTACCGTAATAATTTCCAGCGTATTCTGCCCATTCTAATAATTCTTTTGCCGCAATCATCGCTTCAAATTCGGCGCGGCTCTTAAAAAAATAATCTTTACCATCGACTTCTCCAGTGCGGGGCTGGCGGGTTGTAGCGGAGATCGATAAAAATAGCTGATCGTGGCGAGCGAGCAATTCACGGACAATGGTTCCCTTGCCAACGCCGCTAGGGCCAGTGAGGACAATCAGTTTTCCGGGGGTAGTCATGGATGCAATTCAAAAGTTACGGCGCAATCATCACCCTAAACTTTAGCATTGGCGATCGCCCCGTCCTTCTGCACCACGAAACGGTGGGCAACAGTTTCTGGCTGAATCGCCGAGAGCACCACGTGACTAGAATCGGTAATAATCACCGCGCGGGTACGTCTACCATAGGTGGCATCAATCAGCTGACCGCGATCGCGAGCATCGCTAATAATGCGCTTAATGGGAGCAGATTCGGGGCTAACAATCGCAATCACTCGGTTCGCAGAGACAATATTACCGAACCCAATATTTATTAGTTGAATTTCCATAGAACCTTTCAGCCTTCGCTAGCACTCATCCGCAAGATGTACAGGTCACAACCTAATGGTAGCGAGAAATAATTGGGATAGACAACGAGATAAGGGCAAAAATAATATAAATCCCTTGATTTTTACAGATGTTTACCCACTGCACGAGTTATCTCGCCTATCTTTAAGCTATATGATGCATTTTTCATTGCATTTCGTGAAGCGATCGCCCTCGAATTTGACCTATGAGCCGCCGCCAAGTTTTAGAACAGGAATATGCTGATTTTGATCTCGCCGATGTCTTTCGCATTGCCTGCGAGATGAGTATCGATATCACCAAACCAGAGCCGTGGTTACGGGTTTATTACAACACAGTCAGTCGCTGGGGAGTTGGCTTCATCGGCCCTGAATGGCAACCCGCTTTTGTCCATGCTCTAGCTGAGTTAATTCGTGAACGGGTGAATGATCCCGACAGCATTTGGAAATGGGAAACACTGCCAGAAGGAGCCGAAGAACTGTGCGAGCAAGACGAAAAGATTATTAGCCAGTTGTTTGCGCCTTAGAGGTAAGGCGGAGAGTGAGAGATGGGAAGACGCGGCGAAACGGCGAAGGAGGAACAGGAGAGGGAAAGAAATAGGGTGAGTGGGTGAAATAAGGGGAGCGCCAAACACATTACATTCATCAACAAGATTTTTAAAGATTAAGTAATAATCTCGCCACACTTATCTTCAAATTATCTCCGCGTCTCCGCGTCCCCCTTTCTCTACGTCCCTCTTTCCTTGTGTCTTCTGCTCTCTCCCCGCGTCCCCATAACCCCTTCCCTTCCCCGCGTCCGCCTAGGGATAGAATTGGGATAAACTGCTACTGAAATTACAGAATTCCCCTTTTGTCAGACTAAAATCAGGGAAATCAAAGGGTTTGGAGGCAAATCATGCAACTAGGTGAACTTCTTGGGCAAGTATCTGTTATCGATGCTTTACCAGACCATCCTGTCTTAACTCAAGAGATTAAAGGGCTTACGACAAATTCCCAAGGAGTCGTTACGGGAGATTTATTTATTGGTTTGCCCGGAGCAAGGGTTGATGGGGGAGAGTTTTGGCAAGGGGCGTTAGATAGTGGGGCGATCGCCGCCGTTATCTCCGCAGAAGCTGTTGAAAAGTTCCCTGCTAAAAACGGTGAATGTGTCATTGTCACCAGCGATCCCATCATTGCCTGTGCCGAAATTGCTAATCTCTTTTACAAATTTCCCACCCAATCTCTAAAACTTGCTGGTGTGACAGGCACGAACGGTAAAACTACTATCAGCCACTTGATTGAATTTTTCCTCCAGCAAGCGAAAAAGCCTACTGCTCTCATCGGAACGCTCTACACCCGTTGGGAAGGCTACGAAAAAATTGCAACCCACACCACGCCTTTTGCTGTCGATCTCCAGAAGAATTTTGCCAAAGCGGTCAAAGCTGGTAACACCCACGGTGTCATGGAAGTCAGCTCCCATGCCCTCGATCAAAAGCGCGTTAAGGGCTGTGAGTTTGATGTGTCTGTGTTTACAAATCTGAC
The DNA here is from genome assembly GCF_001904615.1 of [Limnothrix rosea] IAM M-220. Taxonomy (NCBI): domain Bacteria; kingdom Bacillati; phylum Cyanobacteriota; class Cyanophyceae; order Chroococcales; family Geminocystaceae; genus Picosynechococcus; species [Limnothrix rosea] IAM M-220. The sequence goes on along the minus strand of NZ_MRBY01000018.1, from coordinate 65,996 downwards.
GCAGGATCACCTCGATTATCACAAGACGATGGAGGCTTATTTTCAGGCGAAGGCGCTTCTTTTTAGTGATGAGTATTGCAAAGGTCGGGCGATTATTAATATCGATGATCAGTACGGCGCAAGGTTAGCCCACAAGCTCGGCGATAAATGTTGGGGCTATAGTTTGCAAGATCAAGATGCGGCAATCTTTATGGATCGGCTGGAATATACAGCCACTGGTGTGACGGGTCGCCTCAGAACTCCAGAAGGCACAGCGCAATTTTCATCGCCTTTAGTCGGTCAATTTAATCTCGAAAATGTGATGGCTGCCGTCGGTGCAGGTTTAGCGTTGGGTTTAGACCTCGAAAAAATGTTAGAGGTATTGCCGAAATTTATGGGTGTTCCCGGTCGCATGGAACGGGTACAAATTTCTGAGGAGCAAGATATTAGCGTCATTGTGGACTATGCTCACACGCCCGACAGCCTCGAAAATCTCCTTAAAGCTTCTCGTCCGTTTATTCCCCGCAAAATGATTTGTGTGTTTGGGTGTGGCGGCGATCGCGATCGCACCAAGCGTCCGTTGATGGGCAAGATTGCAGCAACCAAATCAGACTGGGCGGTGGTGACTTCTGATAATCCGCGCACCGAAGATCCGAAACAAATTTTGGCGGATGTGGTGGAGGGTATCCCCGAAGCGATTCAGTTTCTCGTCATTCCCGACCGAGCGGCGGCGATTCACCAAGCGATTCTCGAAGCGCAACCCGGCGATGGGGTATTAATTGCGGGTAAAGGTCACGAAGATTATCAAATTCTTGGTACTGAAAAGATCCATTTTGATGATCGTGAAGAAGCTCGCAAAGCACTGGGCGATCGCCTAAAAACTGCCTAAGTGAAGAAGACACGGGGATGTGGAGACATTGGGATACGGAGATCTCGAATTTTATCTGATTGTATTCTCAGAGTTGTATATCTCTTACTCACACTTTCTCCGCGTCTCTCCGTCTCTCCCTCGCCGCCTCATCACTATTGTCTACGCTCACCTCAGCTCAAATAATTTACCAAAGTTCGCTTAATTCGAGTTCAAAATTGGTGAGGATATCTTCTCCAGACAATGTGTTGGGAGCCTCTAAGGTTTCCACTGCTTGTCCTTGCCGATAAATCTCCACTTGGCGATCGCCGCGATTAATCAGCCAGCCTAGACGACAGCCATTTTCCATATATTCCTGAAGCTTGGCGCGAGTTTGATAAACCACATCGCTAGGAGACATTAACTCCACCGCAAAATCAGGACACAGAGGCAGATATTTTTCCCGTTGCTCTGGTCGCAAGGCTTCCCACCGCGACTGTTCTACCCACGACATATCCGGCGATCGCGTTGCACCACTCGGTAAAATGAAACCTGTGGAAGAATCAAAACATTTCCCTAATTTGTATTGTCGATTCCAGAGCCATAGCTGACCATTCATATCAAAATTAATGCGACCCGTTTCTCCACCAGTCGGCGGCATAACAACCAATTCTCCTTGGGCAGTGCGTTCAAGTTTGAGGTCAGGATTTGTCTGGCATAGCTGCAAAAATTGCTCATGGCTCAACGTAGCGACTGGATTTAGATCGAGCGTAATGGCTGTCATTGGCTTACCCTACATGTCCTTGGCTACATTCTAGCAACGCCGATTCAATTACTAATTGAGATGAAGGCGATCGCCCAATACTTCTATCCTCAAATGCAACAGAAAAAAGCCCGCCGAGCAATTAAAAGCTGACTCGCAGGCGATGGGTGAAGTGAAATTGTTGCCCATACTCTTATGTCGTTTACGGTCATAAAAGTTATGCAACCTGATCCAGACTTCCTTGCTAACGTGGATGAAAAGATACTTTATGGCGGCGATCGCCGCCAACTCACCTAAATTTATTTCGATATCTCCATGTCCGATACCTCACCTCAAACTCAAGCCACTGTCCACATTCGTTTAATGGACATTGACGATATTGCGCCAATTTTTCACCTAGGAGAACAATTATTTGCCAGTGATTTGTACCCGTCGCTGTATCGTCTCTGGGATCAGTGGGAAGTGACGGGAGCCTACAATACCGACCCTGATCTTTGCTTTGTTGCGACCGTAGCAAATAAATTTGCAGGATTCATTCTCGGCACGCTAGTCGAAAAACAAGAAAGCACCTATAGCTATATCCGTTGGCTGGGCGTAGGGCCTGATTTCCACCGCATGGGCATCGCCAAAAAACTCTTAGATCGCTTAATCGAGCGGACGATCGCCCAAGGAGCCGACACCGTTTTGATGGATACAGATCCAGCCAATGAAGCCGCCATTCGTTTCTTCTCAAAGCAAGGATTTCGCAATCCCCGCGAACATGTTTATCTCACCCTCGATCTAACCAGCCATGACTACTACGGCAAACTTCTAGAATATGAGCGGGATCGCGCCGAACAATTAACCCAGATACTGCGTCACCGCTATCAGTGAAAGGCTAAAAAAGATTAGACATCCCCTGAGATTTGGCTTGCGGCAATGGCGATCGCCCCAGATTTGATCTGAAATCTTATTTAAACTTTGGTCTGTTGCAACAATAAAAGAAAAAATCACCTAACTAATTTACAAAAAGAACACCCACTTTTTTCCGTCACTTTTTTCCGTAAAATCTCTTTGCAAAACTGAAGTTTCGGGAAGTTGCTCACGCCACGAACATGATTAGAGCTAGCCAAGACTTATTGCACCTATACCGCCCTATTGAGATTGATTTACCGATAGATATGGCGATCGCCCAGAAGAACATTACCCGCGCCCTGCAAAATGATTTAGTACTGTCAAAAAAATATCAACTTACTCGCTATTACTGGGGACATGGCGAACAAAATAAAGTCCGTCTTGTCGGGCCGAGAGCGATGAAGCAATTTTGCTTCCGGTTTGAAGGAAAACTAACGGGCGGCGATCGCCAAACCAAACTTATCGGAACATTACGCCTCCGCAACCAAGATTTTCACCAAGTTGCTTTTGCTGCACTATTAATAACCGTATTTTTATCTGCCCTTTTACGGTGGGGAGCCATCACTGTTATGCCTCTTTTTCTGGGATTTCTCTACGGCATGGTGCAGTGGCATTTTCAGTGCTACGCCAAGGAATATCAACATATTTTGACTAGCCTTCTCTCCGGCGAAAAACCCACATTGATTGATTTATGGGGTAATTAAAAAGTGGCGAGCATCAAATCAATCAATAAAAATAAAAAATCCTCCTCACTGAACACAGTAGAAGGATGTAATGTTTTTGCAAACTGTTTTTTTATTCGGCTGTCTCCGGTGCGGCCTCCGGTGTTTCAACTTCCTCGGTAGATTCTGGTGTTTCCGACGGGGCGATCGCCAAAGATTGAGTGATCTCCTCAAGGATCGGTCTGCTCTTGTCCCATTCACTAGGGAAGGCAACTTGGAGGGTGACAGCCAGTAATTCTGGATTGTCTTTAAACTCCACAACCGTAAATTTGTAGTAAAACGCCGAAGTATCTTTTTCGCCGGAAAAGACCGTTGTCGTCACAATTTTGTCGGGTAAGTCAGTGGTGGTTAGGGGCTGAATTTCGGTGAAATTTTCACGCTTACTACTGAGGTCTTCCACCTGTAGCTCTAGGATCGCCTCCGCATCAATTGCCGACGCAAAATCATTGGTGTTGTACAGGAAAACTCCTGTATTCATCCGCTGATTGTTTGAGAAATACTGTACGTCATAGGGATATTCGTCAGGGTTTTCGTACCACCCCTTGGGAAAATTAAGACTGACGGCACTATCAGTAATGACAACCGTTTGGGTATCTTTCGCTGGTGCTTTAGGTGCTCCCTGCTGTGCTGTGGCATTCTCTCCCCCCGCTTCTGTCGGTGCTGTATCCGTGCCACACCCGGCGATCGCCAAAAGGCCTAGGCTTGCCGCCCAGATAAATTTTTTCCGCATTACTACGAGACTCCTCACACAAATAAAACTAAATACAGATCTTGTTCCTTGTACCACGGTGTTTTTACCGAGACAGTGATTTGAAACAAGGGCGATCGCCACAACTTTTTTCTAACGTAACTTATCAATGCGGTAGCCCGCCTAAGGTGCGATCCCTCGGTACATTAAAAACTAGAGAAGATCAGTGAAGGATTATTGAAACCCATGGATGTTAAAGCGGCGATCGCCCACTCTGCCCAAGCACCCCTCACCATCGAAACAGTGCAATTAGCACCACCCAAAGCCGGGGAAGTTTTAGTCGAAATTAAAGCAACAGGTGTTTGCCATACCGATGCCTACACCTTGTCAGGGGCAGATCCAGAGGGGTTATTCCCGGCAATTCTCGGCCACGAAGGCGCAGGGGTTGTTGTGGAAGTCGGCAAGGGCGTGAAAAGCCTTAAGCCCGGTGACCACGTGATTCCGCTGTATATTCCAGAATGTCGTGAATGTGAATATTGCCTTAGTCTCAAAACCAATCTCTGTCAGGCCGTGCGAGCCACCCAAGGCAAAGGCCTAATGCCTGACGGCACAGGACGCTTTTCCAAAGATGGTGAAACAATTTTCCATTACATGGGCACATCCACCTTTGCCAACTACACCGTTGTCCCTGAAATTTCCCTCGCCAAAATCCGAAAAGATGCCCCCTTCGAGAAAGTCTGCTACATCGGCTGTGGTGTCACAACGGGCATTGGTGCGGTGATCAATACCGCTAAAGTTGAAGTGGGGTCTAAGGTAATAGTTTTTGGTCTTGGTGGCATCGGTCTAAACGTGATCCAAGGCGCAAAGATGGTCGGCGCAGATATGATTATCGGCGTTGATCTTAATGACGATAAAAGGGCGATCGCCGAAAAATTTGGCATGACCCATTTCGTGAATCCCCAAGAAATCGAAGGAGATTTAGTCCCCTACCTAGTCGATCTCACCAAAGGCGGCGCAGACTATACCTTCGAATGCATTGGCAATGTAAAAGTAATGCGCCAAGCCCTCGAAAGTTGCCACAAAGGCTGGGGCGTTTCCACCATTATTGGGGTTGCCGGAGCAGGACAAGAAATTAGCACTCGTCCTTTCCAGCTCGTTACTGGACGCGTGTGGCAGGGCACTGCCTTTGGTGGCGCGAGAGGCCGCACCGATGTCCCAAAAATTGTGGACTGGTATATGGATGGCAAGATCAATATTGACGATCTCATTACCCATGTCATGCCCATCGAGCAAATTAATGAAGCCTTTGATCTGATGCATAAAGGCGAATCAATCCGCAGTGTTGTCACCTTCTAATCAATGACAACAACAAATTTACCTTTCCTGAGGAGAGTAACCGAAGCACGAAGGGTTTTTACAAGCTAGGTGCGTACTCAAACTTTTATCTCTCACTGTCTCAAGTGAAGGAATCCCAAATTATGTGGAATATCCTGTAGCGTGCGTTAGCAAAGCGTAACGCACTCATTCTCAAGACTTTCAATCAATAAAACACTCAAATCTATGACTAAGCACCATGGCGGAGTATCACAATGACCAAGTTAGTTCTGCAAAAAGAAATTCTCTGTTTTGGTGGTCGAGTACGCTACTACAGCCACCAGTCGATCGCCTGCCGTGGGGAGATGAATTTCACAGTTTTTATGCCGCCCCAAACTAAAAATGAAGCCGTACCAGTGCTGTACTATTTGTCGGGTTTAACTTGTACTGAGGAAAACTTCACCACAAAGGCAGGTGCACAACAATACGCTGCCCAACATGGTTTGATGTTGGTGGCTCCAGATACAAGTCCCCGTAATACAGGCATTCCCGACGAAGATAAGGATTGGGATCTGGGTAGTGGTGCAGGGTTTTATGTGGATGCGACGGCCAAACCTTGGTCAAAGCACTATCGCATGTATAGCTATGTCACCAAAGAGTTGCCAGAACTGATTGAAGAGAATTTTGCGGTGACTGATAAACGGGGAATTTTTGGCCATTCGATGGGGGGTCATGGGGCGTTAATTTGCGCTTTACGAAAACCGGATTTTTACCATTCGGTGTCGGCGTTTGCGCCGGTGGTTGCGCCGATGCAATGTGCATGGGGTGAAAAGGCCTTTACGGCTTATCTGGGGGAAGACCAAAAAACTTGGCGTAAGTATGATGCAACGCAAATTATTACAAAGCGGCAGTTTAACGGCAAAATTTTAATTGATCAGGGTAAGGCTGATGTGTTTCTCGAAAAGCAATTATTAACAAATCAGTTTGCGATCGCCTGCGAAAAAGTCGGACAGCCATTACGTTTGCGATACCAAGAAGGCTACGACCATAGTTACTTTTTTATTGCGACCTTTATGGCAGATCATATTGAGCACCATGCCCAAAACTTACTTTAAAAATCAGAATTAAAAGTAACCTAATGCGGTGAGCTAAAGTGATAATTTCATCATCGAGAAATCATCTTCTAGTTCATGGCCATGGAGGCGAGCCCGCAGGAGCTTTTCGAGGCTGGCAAGGTCATGTTTTGCTTCATACCCAGAGAGTAAATCTAAAAACTGTTGCCAATTTTGGACGGCATCTTTAGAGCGGGAATCTTCATAGACTCCATCACTAATAAGATACAAGCGTGAATTAAAGGAAATATATTTTTGCTCTTCTTGATAGATAGATTCTTCCGGCTCGAATAACCCGACCGGAAAACCTTTGGTACGGAGTAGTTGTGGTGGCTCCCCGGGGCGATCGCCAAAAATAATCGCGGGTGGATGTCCCGCGCTGGCATAGGTCAATACTCGTTCATCAATATCAAAAACGCCGTACCACATCGTAAAGTACTGCTCCTGCTGCTCAATAAATTTGCAGTTGGCGCTGAGATATTCTAGGACATTTTTTGGTTTGCCATAATCTACGCCTTGGTGACCATTGCGCGATCGCATCAAATTCAGGACAGCAATGGAGGGTAAAGCAGCCCTTAATCCGTGGCCAGACACATCAAGGAGATAAAAAGCTAGCCGTTGATGATCGAGCCAGAAATAATCAAAGCCATCCCCCCCTAGCTGGGAAGAGGGCACAAAACAGGTTTCAATTTTGATACGAGAGCGATTTAAGGGTGGCGGTAAAAGGGTTCGCACATATTGCGCCGCTTCAGAAATTTCCGACTCTAATTTTTGTTTTTGCAGATAGAGATCGCCGGTCAACTGTTGAATCCGTAATACCGCCCGTACCCGTGCTAGCAATTCGGCAATTTCAATGGGTTTGCATAAAAAATCATCGGCTCCCGCATCTAAGCCCATAATCTTATCTTCGGTACTACCGAGGGCCGTGAGCAGGATAAAAAAAGTGCTGTGTTTTAGGGCGGGGTGGTTTTTGATTTCTCTGCAGACATCGAGGCCATTCATCCCCGGCATCATCCAGTCGCAAATCACTAACTCTGGCTGGAGGGCGATCGCCTTGTCTAGACCCGCGGCACCATTATTACTGTCATGAATATCGTAGCCTTGGCGCGTTAAAGTCCGTTTGAGGAGGGTGCGGATGGCTGGGTCATCATCAATAACGAGAATCTGAATCATAATTAAGCTACACTACCAGCAATGACCCTTCTGCAACTCAGTAAGCTCACCTTTGGCTATCTTAGACCAATATCAATTCCACGTTGCGAGTGATTTGACCCAGTTGGATCAAGTATTGGAGCAGTGTAATAAGATCAATCGTCATGACCGTATTCCTCGCCATGATTGGATGCAGTGTCAAATGGCGATCGCCGAAGGGTTTACGAATGCAGTGCGCCATGCCCACGGTGAAGCACTGAAGCATTGCCCCATTGATATTGACCTTACCCTACAGGAAGATTGCCTAGATATTCGCATTTGGGATAGTGGTAATCATGACTTCGATCTAGAGAAACATCTCCAACACCTCGATCTGAAAAAGGTGAACGAATTTGCATCGGGCGGCCGGGGGTTTATTATCCTCAAAAAAATTGCCTCGAAGCTCGACTATAAACACGACGAACAGCGCCAAAAAAATTATTTGCTGATCTCAAAAACCTTGTCTAATCGTCTTTCTCCCTACTTCATTTCCGTCCAAGCCCTCGGCGATCGCCTCCACGACCCAAACGTGGTCATTGTCGATTGTCGGTTCCGACTAAATGATCCAGACTGGGGCAAGGCCCAATACCAAAAAAAACATATTCCGGGAGCCCATTACCTCCACCTCGATCAGGATCTTTCGTCGCCCCTAGACAAACATGGCGGCCGCCATCCATTACCCGACCCAGAAAAATTTGTCGCAACATTAACGCGCCTTGGCATCGAACAGGGCACAACAGAAGTTGTCGTTTATGACGATCTACGGTTTGCCTTTGCGGCGAGGTTTTGGTGGCTACTAAAATTCTATGGCCATGACAATGTCAGCATTCTCGATGGTGGTTTTGCCGCTTGGGAAAAGTCAGACTATGAATGTAATCAAGAGTTACCTCAAACAGCAACCCAAACCGCTTTTCGACCGCAAATCCGACGTGATTTATTAATTAGTCGGGATGAACTTTTAGTTGCAACGGACAACCAACGCATCGTTTTGGACTGTCGGGACGAGGCGCGCTATCTAGGACAAACGGAGCCGTTAGACCCCGTTGCTGGTCATATACCCGGTGCAATGAATTCACCATGGAAAGCGGTTTCCGATGCAGAGGGATTTGCTTTACCTTTCAAAGAGCAACAAAAACTTTGGCAGGTGTACCCGAAAGATCAGGAGTTGGTTTTGTATTGTGGGTCAGGTGTCACGGCCTGTGTCAATTGGCTCTCACTAGAGATTACGGGACACAATAATCTCAGGCTCTATGTCGGTGGCTGGAGTGATTGGTGTAGTTATCTATCAGAAATGTGAGCTGGTGTAATTTCTCACAATGGATGCGTTGCAAGATTTTTGGTGCGCAGGATGATCAAGGGTCCACCAGCATGGCAATTTATTCCGGGGGCGGCGATCGCCGATATTTCGGACGCTTTACGGTTCGATGGGGTCATCTGATGGTCATCGTACTTGGTGGCGTATTCTCTAGGTCGCGTTTGTTTGGATGGCGTTGACGAAATTTATCGATAAATACGAACACTTTTAATCTGTTGTTGCCCCATCACCCAGTCCATGCTCCTGTTGCTATCATTTAGAACAAACTTAATTTATTTTGTTGGGGCGATCGCCCCCATTAGGTCAGGAAAAATATGTCTGGAATCAACTTTGAATATTTCCTCGATGCTGAAGAAGCGCGTTCTTTTGAGCTACCCGGTGCGAAACCCCACTACAATCCAGACCGTCCGGGACAAGTGAAACATATTCTCCTTGATCTAGATCTTGACATTACAGGGCGATCGCTGACGGGTATTTGTACCATCACCTTGGCTCCCATTCGTCCCGGGGTAACCACTCTGACCCTCGATGCGGTGGATATGGCCATAGAATCCGTGTGCGTTGGCAGTGTTAGTCAACCTTTCGACTATGACGGCGAAGTTTTAACGGTTACATTACTGCAACCGACCACCACCGAAAAATTTGATTTGGCGATCACCTACAAATTGGAGCAACCCCAGCGGGGCATCTATTTTATTAAGCCAGACGACCATTACCCCGATAAGCCAGTACAAGTGTGGACGCAGGGAGAAGATGAAGATTCGCGGTTTTGGTTCCCCTGTTTTGATTACCCCGGACAACTGGCCACCTCTGAAATTAAAATCCGTGTGCCCAAACCCTACCGCGCGATTTCCAATGGCGAACTGGTGGGCACAGAAGAACAGGGCGATCGCACCCAATACCATTGGCACCAAAAAGAGATTCACCCCTCCTACCTCGTCACCCTTGCCGTCGGCGATTTTGCTGAAATTCAAGACGAGTGGCAAGGTATTCCCGTTCTCTATTACGTCGAAAAAGGGAAAGAAGAACAGGGCGATCGCAGTATGGGTAAAACCCCTGAGATGATGGATTTCCTCAGTGCAACCTACGGCTACAAATACCCTTTCCCGAAATATGCCCAAGTCTGCGTCGATGACTTTATTTTCGGTGGCATGGAAAATACTTCCACCACCCTTTTAACAGATCGCTGTCTCCTCGACGAACGCGCAAGCCTCGACAATACCCGCACCGAAACCCTTGTCTTGCATGAGCTGGCACACCAGTGGTTTGGTGATTTAGTGGTGATCAAACATTGGAGCCACGCTTGGATCAAAGAAGGAATGGCCACCTATGCCGAAGTCCTCTGGATGAACCACGAATATGGCAAAGACGAAGCCGCCTACTATCTCCTAGAGCAAATGCGGAACTACCTCAACGAAGACCGCAGCCGCTACCGTCGCCCCATTGTTACCCATGTATACCGTGCACCCATCGAACTGTACGATCGCCACCTCTACGAAAAAGGGGCTTGCGTCTATCACATGATTCGGACACTTTTAGGTGATGACCTATTTTTTAAAGCGATCCGCACATTTATTGGCACCCACGCCCACCGCACCGTAGAAACTATTGATTTACTCCGCGCTGTCGAAGAGTCCACAGGCTTTAATATTGCGCCGCTGTTTGATCAGTACGTTTTTCGCGGTGGACATCCCGATTTTGACGTGAGCTATAGCTGGGATGGCGGTAGCGGTTTAGCTAAACTCACCATTAAACAAACCCAAGCAAAAAAAGATGAAAAGGCATTATTTGATCTCAAAATTCCCGTTGCCTTTGGTTATGTTGACGGCGAAGATGTCACCCAAAAAACCTTTACTTTCCGCCTAAATGAAGCAGAGCAAACCTTTTATCTACCCCTCGAAAAGAAGCCCAGTTTTGTCAGTTTTGATGTGGGAAATCATTGGACAAAAACAGTGAAATTGTCCTACCCAATGGGCGAACTGAAAGCGCAATTGAGCCACGATCCAGACCCTATTTCTCGTATTTACGCTGCCGGGGCGATCGCCAAACAAGGAAATCTCGAAGCCGTCAAAGCCCTCCAAACCGCCCTAACTCAAGAAAAATTTTGGGGAGTGCGCGTTGAGATTGTGAAAGCCCTTGGCAAAATCCAACTCAACCAAGCAGAAGATGCTCTGATGGTGGGACTCAAAGACAGCCATCCCCGCGTCCGCCGTACCGCCCTAACCGCCCTCGGTAACTTTAAAACACCAGATAGCTACAAAGCAGTGAAAGCTTGTCTACTCAAAGGCGACGACAGTTACTACACAGAAGCCGCCGCCGCCAGAACTTTAGGCTCAATGGTATCGGTCAGTTTAGAAGAAAAAGCAGCCGAAAGCCGCGACCTACTCAAACAAATCCTTGAAACTCGGGCTGGCTGGAATGAAGTTGTCCGGGCTGGGGCAATTGGTGGTTTGGCTGCCATGACAACCTCCCCAGAGGCCGTCGACTTATTGTTGCCCTACACTGAAATTGGTGTGCCTCAGCCGTTGCGTCTGGCCGCAATTCGCTCCCTTGGCACTGTGGCTAGTGGCCAAACCAATGACAAACTTGAAGTGATTCTCAACCGTCTAGAGGCGATCGCCCGCGAGACCTTCTTCCTCACCCAAGTGGCGATCGTCGCAGCATTAGGACGTATCGAAAATCCCAAAGCCATGGGATTATTACAAACCCTTGCCAGCCAAGCTCCCGACAAACGAGTGCGTCAACGCGCCGAGGAAACTGTTAGCTCACTTCAGAAAAAATTGAGTAAAGATAAAGCCGTTAAATCCCTACGAAATGACCTCGATAAACTAAAAGAAGAAAACAAACAATTACAAAGTCGTTTAGCCAAACTAGAAGCTAAAACCTAATCTGAACTTCTTAGAAAATATCAAGGTATCCACCGAACTTTTCTCCTCTTTCCACCGTCAAGAAAGCAGGAGAATTTTGTTTTTTGTACCTTTTGATGCAGGCGATCGCCGAAGGAACATTTATCCATAAGGGTGTTAACAAACGAACTGCTACACTCTGAAGAATCAACTTATCAATTCTTTATACTCCAAAGTTCCGTGTTAACATCAGTGTCAAAAAGATGCGGAGAGCAAAAAAACTTTAAACTCTCTCAACATCCAATGGTGGAGGAGTACAAGGAGTTTCTAATTCTATGTCCCAAACAACGGCTGGTGTATCTCAACAACCAAACATTCGCATCGGAGTCATCGGTATCGGTAATATGGGTCAGCACCATACCCGTGTCCTCAGCCTACTCAAGGATGTCGAATTAGTCGGAGTAGCAGACCTAAATGTTGAGCGAGGTTTAGATCTAGCCAGTAAGTATCGCATTCGTTTTTTTGAGGATTATCGCGACCTCCTGCCCCTCGTTGACGCTGTTTGTATCGCTGTCCCCACAAAGCTCCATTATCAAGTCGGCTTAGAATGCATGGAAGCTGGAGTGCATGTCATGATCGAAAAGCCGATCGCCGCCAGTATTGCCGAAGCCGAAGCCCTAGTAAATGCCGCTGCCGAACACCACGTCATTCTGCAAGTCGGACATATTGAGCGGTTCAACCCAGCCTTTCAAGAACTTAGCAAAGTCCTAAAAACAGAAAAACTATTAGCCATTGAAGCCCACCGCATGAGTCCCTATTCCCAACGGGCTAATGACGTTTCCGTCGTTTTAGATTTGATGATTCACGACATTGATTTACTCCTTGAAATGGCCGCATCTTCCGTCGTCCAATTAACAGCAACTGGCTCTAAACGCGAAGATTCTAACCACCTTGACTACGTCACCTCAACCCTAAACTTTGCCAATGGTATTGTGGCCACACTCACAGCCAGTAAGGTGACCCATCGTAAAATTCGTACGATCGCCGCCCATTGCCAAAACTCCCTAACCGAAGCCGATTTTTTAAATAACGAAATTGAAATTCATCGCCAAACAACAGCAAACTATACGACCGACTATGGCCAAGTACTCTATCGTCAAGACGGTCTCATTGAACAGGTTTATACCAGCAACATCGAGCCGCTCCATGCCGAACTAGAACATTTCGTCCAATGTGTACGGGGCGGCGAACAGCCTTCCGTCGGTGGTGAGCAAGCCCTGAAAGCATTGCGCTTAGCCAGCTTGATCGAACAAAGTGCCCTCGATGGCAAAGTTTGGCACGAAATGGACTGGCAATATCAACATCTCAATAAACCTGAGACTGCCGCTGCTCCCGTCAAGCTTGCCTAAAGGTTTTAGACGTTATCAAAATCTTCTGAGCGATCGCCCTTTAAGTTCGATACCCTAATAGATGTAATCCCTTTGCATTTTGTGGAATAGGAGCCACTTACAAATACCTATGTCTGATCTTAACCGTGGCATTATGAAATTTGACGGCGCTGATAAACCCATCGTCGTTGCCGTTTCGGCTGTGCTCGTCCTCGGGGCGATCGCCGCTCTGATTATTTGGGGTGTAACGACAGCCTATACCTTCTAAAGCCTGTTACCCTTCGTTATGTAACCCACTTATTTTCTGGACAAATTGAATTTTCTAGTTGCGATCGCCGAACCCCGTCCCCTTCTCGGAGATGTTTGGCTAGATGTCGCTGTACTGGCGGTAATGCTCTGTATGTCTGCCTTCTTTGCAGGCTCCGAAACAGCAATTACCGCTTTTGACGATCTGAAGCTCGAAGGACTGATCAAACGACAGGGCGATCCACAGGGAATGTTTCGCCTAGTCAAGAAAAATCGCACGAGATTTATTACAACCCTGCTCCTCGGTAATAATCTTGTCAATAACTTTTCTGCCATTATCACCAGTAACCTGTTTGCCATTTGGCTAGGTAATGCGGGTTTGGGCGTTGCGACAGCCGTCGTTACCATTGTCGTCTTGATTTTCGGTGAAATTACGCCGAAATCCCTAGCTATTTTAAATGTGCGTTCCACCTTCATGCTTGTGGTGCGACCCATTTATTTGTTGTCGCAATTTTTGTCACTATTCGGCATTATCTACATTTTTGAAACGATCACCGAAAAAACAATTAAGCTTTTTGCCGGTCAGCAAAACAAAAACGCTCCCACAAGTGAAACACTGACCGAACTACAACTGATGATTGAGATCCTTGGCGGTAAAGGCAAACTTGATCTGCAACGTCGCCGAATTTTAGGCAATGCCTTACTACTCGATAACATGATGGTAAAAGATGTGGTGAAACCCCGCATCGAAATGCAGACGATCGCCCATGATGCCACTGCCCAAGAACTCGTGGATCTATGCCTTGAAACTGGTTATTCAAGGATTCCAGCCCAAGAACAGTCCAAAGATCACATCATCGGCATCGTCAATCTCAAGCAAGCACTGAAGGCAATGAGTGAGGCCTCCCCAGAAGGCCAATCAAACATTTTAGTGAGTATGGTCATGGATACACCAGTCTATGTGCCAGAAACTAAGCGGGTGGCTGATTTACTCAAGGAAATGTTGCAACAGCGCCTGCACATTGCCATTGTGGTGGATGAGTATGGCGGCACGGTGGGGTTGGTGACCCTTGAAGATTTATTAGAAGAATTAGTCGGCGAAATTTACGACGAAAGTGACCTCGAACCGCTTGGCGATCGCCCCTCAAAGCGATACTAGGCCCAGTCAATTTCAGTTAAAAATGACATCTAGAAATTCTTGAGAAAAGGTGCTGTGGCGGCAAGCATGCGGAGACAGGAGACAGAGCAAGATTGCCCTTGTCCTCACCCCGGTCTCACCAAAACTCATTAGGCGAAGACATCGCTCCCTCTTTCCCCATCACCCGGTCCCATTGCAGACTGTACCTAACCCAAACTCCGGCGAAACCATAGACACAAGAAAAAAACTTGCCTAGGGGGTTGCAGAAAATTTCCTTTATGTTAGGATTGATAACTGTGAAAAGAAAAACGTGGGTCGGTGCCCGAGTGGTTAATGGGGGCGGACTGTAAATCCGCTAGCTATGCTTACGCTGGTTCGAATCCAGCTCGGCCCACCACCTTTTCCATGCCCATATGGCTCAGGGGTAGAGCACTCCCTTGGTAAGGGAGAGGTCACGAGTTCAAATCTCGTTATGGGCTTATTGAGCAATAAAAGTTCCAAGTATTTATAGGCTCACCCATCAAAGTTTTTTATTTTTAGAAAATGTATTTTTCTTCGTTTTGAGCGTGCTCTAGACTGCTTGTGGTCTAGATATTACTGAATCTACTGGTGGGTACAGGAGTAGATGTAAGCATCGGCGATCGCCGTGATTGATTGATTGATTGAAATGTTGGTTATGACTGCAGACCATATCTAATATCCTTAATTATTCAAGGACCTGTTTTTTATAAAAGCCATAGAATCAATAAAAAAGGAACGTTTATTGAAACGCTCCTGATTAAAGAATCAATCTTAATATTGAAAAAATTGAACTTGAAAGTGTTGGATTATGCGTTAACAGTCGCTGCATTTCTCGCTTTTTGGAAAAACTTTTCACGAATGGACTGTGCCATTTGTGCAGGAGTCAAACCATGGGCAATTTTAGATTGGTCTGGTGTTGCGTGGTCAACCAAGACATCTCTAATGCCGAAGCGCTGGACAGGAACTTGGATATCATTGTCCTGTAAAGCTTCGCAGACAGCTGAACCGAAGCCACCCATTAAGCAGCCTTCTTCAAAGGTTGCCACTTTACCAATTTCTTTGGCTAGAGGTGCAATTAATTCTTGATCTAAAGGCTTGACAAAGCGAGCATTAATTACTGTGGCAGAGATGCCATGTTCACTGAGGATTTCGGCTACTTGTAGGGTGGGGTGAACCATTGCGCCATAGCCGATCAGTAGGATGTCATCACCATTACGAAGAATTTCGCCTTTACCAATTGGTAATGCTTCCCAGCCTTCTTCCATGAGGGGGACACCAACGCCACTACCACGGGGATAACGCATGGCGATCGCCCCATCTTGGTATTCAATGCCCGTGACGAGCATCCGTTGCAATTCTGCTTCATCCTTGGGAGCCATCACCACAATATTGGGAATGAGACGGAGATAGGAAATGTCGTACATGCCTTGGTGGGTCGGGCCATCGGCACCGACGATTCCGGCACGATCTAAACAGAAAAAGACAGGCAATTTTTGAATGCAGACATCGTGGATAATTTGGTCGTAGGCTCGCTGGAGAAACGTAGAAT
Source organism: [Limnothrix rosea] IAM M-220 (assembly GCF_001904615.1). NCBI lineage: Bacteria > Bacillati > Cyanobacteriota > Cyanophyceae > Chroococcales > Geminocystaceae > Picosynechococcus > [Limnothrix rosea] IAM M-220. The sequence goes on along the minus strand of NZ_MRBY01000018.1, from coordinate 49,983 downwards.
AGATGGCTACAACAGGGTGAATGCCTTCACAGGCTAAGCCCGCTGCAAGGGTTACTGCATGTTGCTCTGCGATACCAACGTCAATGTATTGCTTGGGTAGTTTTTTCTGAAGTTTGTCTAGTCCCGTGCCTGTTGCCATTGCTGCGGTGATACCAATGATTTTGGGGTTATTTTCAGCAAGGGTTGTGAGGGTGTGGGCGAAAACTTTGGAATAGCTGGGCGGTGTGGGCTTATTGGAAGGGTAAGCTTTGCCTGTGGCTAAGTCAAAGGGTTTCTGGGCATGGTAGCCAACTTGATCTTTTTCGGCGATCGCATAGCCTTTCCCTTTCGTCGTAGCGACATGGACAAGGGTGGGACCCTTCGCCTTGTGAGCCTGCTTAAAGGTGCGAATGAGTTCCTCAATATTGTGACCATCAACGGGGCCAAAATACTTAAAGCCGAGCTCTTCAATCACTGCCCCAACTTTAGAGACAGCAAGGCGCTTCATACTGTCCTTAAAGCGCTCCATTTCTGGAGTGATAGATTCACCGAGGAACGGTAAATGCTTCACTTGCTCTTCGAGGTTGTCCGTTAAAAACTGTACCGGATCACTGAGGCGTACCTTATTGAGATAGCGCGAAATTGCTCCAACATTCGGCGAGATGGACATTTCATTGTCATTGAGCACCACCATCAGGTTTGTGTCGGGGAGATGTCCTGCATGGTTAATAGCTTCTAGGGCCATACCACCGGTTAAAGCACCGTCGCCGATGACCGCCACAGTTTTGTAGTCTTCTCCTTTCGCATCCCGCGCGAGAGCCATACCAAGGGCGGCGGAAATACTGGTAGAAGCATGACCTGCACCAAAGTGGTCAAATTGATTTTCACTCCGTTTGAGATAGCCTGCCACACCGTCTTTTTGGCGTAGGGTGTGGAACTGGCCATAACGTCCAGTGAGGAGTTTGTGGGGGTAGGCTTGGTGGCCAACGTCCCAAACGACTTTGTCGCAGTCTAGATCAAGGGTTTGATAAAGGGCAATTGTCAGTTCGACAACGCCTAAACCGGGGCCAAGGTGACCACCACTGGCGGCGATAGTTTGTAGGTGTTTTTCGCGGATTTGACGGGCTATTTCTTCTAGCTGACGAACCGATAAACCGTGGAGTTGGTTGGGGTGGGTGATTTCACTAAGATGCATAGGTTTGCTGGAAAGCCATCTTATAAAAAGGTCTAGTTCTCAGCATATCAGGTCTGCTAATTTTGATCAGAATAATCAAATTTTTTAACGGGGATCGCGCTCTAGCAGAGGCTAGAGATCACGGAAAACGAATGGCTATTGGTCGCAAAAAGTACCAAATAACCTATTTTTGCTAAAAACATCTGTTGTGCTTACGTATATGGTTTCGTTTGCTCTCAGGGGAATTTTTTCATAGGGGGCAAGTCGAATTCTAGGCTTGTCGAAAATGAAGTGGATATTGTAAGAAATGGAATGTTTCTAGCAGAAGAACTTCGCTGTACTCCGACCATAGGTGAAAGCTTGGTTGGTGGTGTAGCGAAGCGTGAACAAAGTGAGCAGTTTACACAGTTTTTTTATCTTGTAGATATGCTTAATGTGACATGGGAATTCAAGCTAGAGCTACCTGCCGAGTAGGTTGTAGAGATTGAGCGCACTTTAACGGTTTGCTGTAGGGTGTGGAACTTTGCTCTGCGAGGGCGGAAGGATTGACTCAGTTCTGGGAAATCACCGATCAATGCTTGCTCGATTCGGCAGGAGTTCATCTTGCCAGCAACGTATTGCTGATACCCGTAGGGACTGGCATTTTAAGTTGGCTCATTATCTGTGTGATAACGCTGGGATGGTGTTCGTGGAAGATTTGGACTTTCGCATGGTGCCAAAGGGATGTTAGGTCAGCACACTTTGGATGCTGGTCTAGGTCAGTTCACCCACCAGATTCTCCCTTGGGTGTGTTGTTTCAAGCGGGATGTGTATTACGGCAAGGTGGATGCGCGTGGCACGTCTCAAGGGTGTCCAGATGGTGGAGCGGCGGTCGGGAAAGACCTCTCAATGCTTATCTATCACTGCTACAACTGCGGGTCAGTTAAGCCTCGTGATGTGGCGGCTGCTCAAGTGATTAGTACCCGTGGGCAACGGGAAATCGAAAATGCCTGTGGAGTCGAGGTAGCGGGGGCATCGGTAACGGTGTCTAGCCAACGGGTGGTGAAGCAGGAAATCTTTGGGGCGACCCAAGGAATCTCTCTGGATACCTGCTAGGGTGGCTGGGAGTGGGTGTCAATGAGAAATAGGGATTTCACGGTGGATAATGAAAGCTAGACTGATGGTCAAGGTTTTGTGAAAAGTCTTTGATTTGTTTTTTGTGGCGATCGCCGATTAATGTTGTGAAAAAACCTGAACCCCTACAACTAAAGCAACTAGCACCCTACGAAGATATGTTGCTCCATGCCCTCGCTTTTTTTCGGACAAACCGGAGCGTTGAGACCCAAGCCCATCATTGTTTGTCAATGTATTTGCGTCAAGGGGAAGCCCGTGTTATGGGGGAAGTGGGCTTTTATGCGCAACTTTTGGGGATGGAACCCAAGGATTTGTTGCAGCTAATTTATACAAATCCCGACGAGGCGATCGCCCGCTTGTCACCGTGTGGGGAAATTGCGCCAGTGGCGGAGGAAAATAATGAACTTTAATAGGCATAATAGAAAAAGAGCACCTTCGCTGCCCTGTGTCTATGACAGCTAAACCCGCCCCCGAAACCTATCAGGTTGAAGATATCCAAGAAATTCTCCAGTTGGCGATCGCCCGCCGTGAAGAAGATAGTGAGCTTACTCGCACCCAGCTAGAGGAGATTGCTGCGGATTTGGGAATTCCCCAAACGGATTTGGTGGTGGCGGAAGAAACATGGCGTAGCCAGAAAATCGTTAATCAAAAAAAACAAGAGTTTAACCAGCATCGCCGCCATTTACTAAAAAATAAAACCACCCGTTTTGCCATTATTAATGCATTTTTATTGGGCTTGAATACCCTCGGTGCGGGGCATCCTTCCTGGTCGCTTTATATTTTGCTCATTTGGGGTCTATTTTTTAGTTTAAAAAGTTGGCAGCTTTGGCAAACGAGCGGCGAAAACTACGAAACCGAATTTCAGCGCTGGGATCGTAAAACGCAACTGAAAGAATCTGTGCAAACCCTCTGGCAAAAAACCCAGAAGTTTCTCAATGGTGGCGATTTTAGTTAGAAAGTGCAACGGGTGGTGAACCGTTATTTTCTAAATTTTCTGGACTGTTGTCCCCTCGGAGGCGATCGCCAAAACCTTTGTTTGGGCATTGATCTTAAATTTTGCCCAAGCTGTTGCCATAGATTGAGCCACCTGTTCAGCATTGTCCGGAGGGGTTAAGGCCAGTAACGTTGGCCCTGCACCGCTGATCACCATGCCAAAAGCCCCAGCGTCTATGGCTGCCTGTTGCACTTGGTCATAGCCGACAATCAGATTTTTGCGGTAGGGCTGATGAATTTGATCATCTAGGGACGCTCGTAAATAGTCAGGATGATTTTGAGCCAAGCCATGGGGCAACAGACCAAGACGAGAGGCATTAAAAATGGCCTGGGCGCGGGCATATTGTTGGGGCAAGACGAGGCGAGATTCCTCGGTTGACAGCTCAAAATCCGGAATCGCAACCACGGGAATTACCGCTTTATGCCAAGCCCAGGGACAAATGACCCATTTTTGTTGATGATTTACCGAAAGCTGACAACCGCCGAGCAACGCTGGCACAACGTTATCGGGATGCCCTTCTAGTTCAATGGCGAGTTGCATCACTTCCGGTTCCTTTAAAGGCGAACCTGCCAAGGTATTCGCGCCAACCAAGCCGCCGACAATAGCTGTGGCTGAGCTACCAAGCCCCCGTGATAGGGGCACATTTAAATCGATAGCAATATGGATATTGGGGATAGGTTGACCAATTTTTTCGTAAAGGTATTTAAAGGCGACATAGAGCAGATTATCTGGGTCTGCATCTAATTTATTCGCTTCCACTGCCGCCCCAGTGACTTCTAGGCTAAAGGGTTTTGCCTCTGCATCAGTTGGTGTAAAGCGAAAGGTATTATTTAGGGTGAGGGCAGCACCAAGGCAATCAAAGCCTGCGCCGATATTCGCCGTTGTGGCAGGAACCTTTACTTGAATTGTTGTCATTGGTCATTAGTCTCTTGGTGGAGTTCTTGGTTGAAAAAGAAATTCAGGTTAAGGAAATTTAGGGGAGGATATTGGCTTTGAGTCGGATAATTTGCTCGGTGGGAATGGCGATCGCCGTAAAGTTATTTTGACTTAATAAATTTAGGACTTCAATGAGGCGATTTTCGTCGGTCGTTTGTTCGACGAGGAGATAGCCCCGGGTGCCATGGGTAACAAGATCAATATCCTGCGCAAGTAAAGCTTTCAGTTCCGTGGCGATCGCCGGATTTACACCATAGTCTACGAGGATGCCATACCCATCACCAGTCAAAGCCTGTGGCTCAAATCTCTCCACAGACTCAGACGTAGGCGCTAATTCAGCACTGAGAGTACCTACTGGAATAGTACGGTCGGGTTTAATGCGCCCTTGAAAAACATCCGGTGCCACAACCCCCTCTGTCGGTACAACAACCTCAGGCGGATCTGCAGCTCCCAATAGGGTTGGAATCACTGGCGGTTCCACTGGCGTATTAGCCATTGTCGTCACTGGAGTAATGACCATTAACGGTAAACCCACCGCATTGTCAAAATATTCAGCCCACTGTGTGGCGCGCGCTTGGGATGTGAAATTGCCCACACGACTGAGAATATTGCCGCCGTACTGGCAGACTAAAAGATGATGGTCTTTAGAAAGCGTCCGACCCACCTGTAATCGAACTTCTTCCCGGAGAGGCTGTGACGGTGTAAATACCAATACGAGAAATTCATTGGCAGCGGGAGATGGGCAAATGGGCAGATTTTCATCCTGGGCGATCGCCCCCTGTGCCGTCACAAAGGCAGACAAGCTACCCAATAGAACAGACAGCCACGGCGATCGCCCGATCTTCCAAAACTTACCCATTACTGATTCCTCCAGCGGCAATAAATCACAGCCCCATTTTAGGGAATTCCCCGACTACATCACCTCTCCAGACAAAGACTTGAGCGGTTCTGGAATTTCGTCAGAAGGGGCTTCAAATTCCCCCAAATAGACGTATTCGAGGCGTAGCTTGAGCCAAGTAATAAATTTTTTGTTGGTGGAAATAACCGCAGCACAGGGTTGGGGCGTTGTGGCTTTTGCCTCCTTTTGGCTAGGAGCATCAATGAATGCCGGATCTTGAACAACCCAAAAATCCTTTTCTAAACCCTTATCGGCATAGTGACGCTTACGTTCTTTAATCACCTCTGGAAAAGGCTCATCTTCAAAGAGAAATTTCTTGCTTGCCAGCGCGTAATAATACGTGGTCATAACAGTTGATATAAAAGTATTTTTAAAGGTTTTTGCCTCAGTAAAGATACCCTACAATTGCCCCCCCATGGCAAGCTTCATTTCCCGGACAGCACGCTCTAAACCCACCAAAACGGCGCGGCTAATAATGGTATGACCAATATTGAGTTCTTCCATGCCCTCAATGCAAGCGACGGGGAAAACATTACGATAGGTTAAGCCGTGCCCCGCATTGACCCGTAACCCTTGGGCGATCGCCTGTTGTGCACCACGACGCAGATAATCTAATTCCACCTGTTGTGCTACTTCGCTAGGGGCTTCAGCATATTTGCCCGTGTGTAGCTCAATAAATTTTGCCCCAGTTTTTTGGGACGCTTCAATTTGTTCCGGCTCCGCATCAATAAACCAGCTCACAGGAATATCTGCCCCTTGTAGCTCGTCGACTACACCTTTAAACCGTTCAAAATTGCCCACAATATCAATGCCCCCTTCCGTGGTGATTTCCTCACGTTTTTCGGGAACAAGGGTGACATAGTCCGGCTTGATGTCGAGGGCGATCGCCACCATTTCGTCCGTGGGAGCCATTTCGAGGTTGAGGTGAGTCTGTACCGTTTGGCGCAAAATCTGCACATCACGGTCTTGGATATGGCGACGGTCTTCCCGCAGGTGCACCGTAATGCCATTCGCACCCCCCAGCTCCGCTAGGGCTGCAGCCGTGACCGGATCCGGTTCTACCGTACGACGAGCTTGGCGAATGGTCGCAACATGGTCAATATTGACCCCAAGGGTGAGAAGAGGACTAGGACTTTGCATCGGAATCTATACAGAAAAATAGCGAATTGGAAAAATACACAGGCTCTATCATATCAACTATTCCCAATGGCTTGCAGTGGCGATCGCCAATCTATACCCATCCATTTCAAGGCTATTTTGGCTCAGTTTAAACCCCTTCACCGCAACTAAAGCTAACGATCAAAAAAAATAAAACCGATATTTATGACCATACTTTTAGCGATTCAGTTGAGTAGAGAAAATGCATTTCCCTTGATCCCTAACTATGATTTCCTAGGATCTCGATATTTCCTTATGTAGATTGGCGATCGCCCCAGCAAATCTTAATCAAATGATCCCTTTCCCTTAGAATACGCCGTTGAGAATCAGACCTACGGAGGATATTTACAAGAAAAGTAGCAAAAAGTTTGCATTTTTACTTTTCCAGATGACCCCTACAGTCATAAACTTGACTCAGAGGTCACAGGCAGTCATGAGGTCTTTTTTGTGAAACGCGTCCTAGGAATAATACTCGGCGGCGGCGCAGGTACTCGCCTATATCCGCTAACTAAGCTTAGAGCTAAGCCCGCAGTACCTCTAGCAGGAAAATATCGTCTGATCGATATTCCCGTTAGTAATTGCATCAATTCTGAAATCCATAAAATATACGTTTTAACTCAATTTAACTCGGCATCCCTAAACCGACATATTGGTAGAACCTATAATTTTGCTGGCTTTAACGATGGCTTTGTCGAAGTTCTCGCAGCCCAGCAAACTAAAGAAAATCCCGACTGGTTCCAAGGTACAGCCGACGCTGTCCGTCAATATAGCTGGCTGATGGAAGAATGGGATGTCGATGAATTTATCATCCTCTCCGGTGACCACCTCTACAGGATGGATTACCGTGACTTTGTGATGCGCCACCGCGAAACGGGCGCAGATATTACCCTCTCCGTTGTGCCCGTTGGTGAAAAGGTCGCCCCAGCCTTTGGTTTAATGAAAATCAATGACCAAGGTCGTGTGGTTGACTTTAGCGAAAAACCCACGGGTGAGGCTCTTAAAGCAATGCAGGTAGATACCCAATCCTTGGGTCTTGACCCTGAGCAAGCAAAGGAAAAGCCCTATATCGCGTCGATGGGAATTTATGTTTTTAAAAAGCAAGTTCTTCTTGATCTACTGAGACAGGGCAAGGATAAAACTGACTTCGGTAAAGAAATCATTCCTGATGCGTCTAGGGACTACAACGTCCAAGCATATTTATTTGATGATTATTGGGAAGATATAGGCACTATCGAAGCGTTCTATGACGCTAACCTTGGTTTGACGAAGCAGCCTATTCCTCCCTTTAGCTTCTACGATGAGCAAGCGCCGATTTATACCCGTGCTCGTTATTTGCCACCGACAAAGGTTCTCAATGCGAATGTCACTGAGTCGATGATCAGCGAAGGCTGCATTATTAAAAATTGTCGTATTCACCATTCTGTCCTTGGTATTCGTACCCGTGTTGAGGCGAATTGTACGATCGAAGATACGATGATCATGGGTTCTGACTATTATCAACCCTATGAGAAGCGCCTTGAAAGCTTGAAAAATGGGAAGCCTCCGATTGGTATTGGTGAGGGGACAACGATTCGCCGGGCGATTGTTGACAAAAATGCTCATATTGGCAAGGATGTCATGATCGTCAATAAGGATGGGGTTGAGGAGTCTAACCGTGAGGAACTCGGTTTCTATATCCGTAGTGGTATTGTGGTGGTTCTTAAGAATGCGATTATTCCTGATGGCACTGTGATCTAAGGGCGATCGCCTTTTGTTTTTTGTTTAAATCTCTTTTTGACACAAGCTCTTTTTAAAAAAAGTTTAAATATTTTAGTTTTGCCTCTAACTGGTTTGTCGTTAGAGGTTTTTGTTTTTTGTTAATTTAAAGCTGCCATCGCCAATGGTGTCGGGAGAGGCGATCGCCGATCATCTTTTCCCACTTACTTAATTGTTCTGGGAATTTCTGATCATTAATACCTTTGCGCCACATGATCAAAGCATCTTCGCCAGTAGCTTGGTAATATCCTTTGCGCCGCCCTGCGATCTGAAAGTCAAATTTTTCATAGAGGGCGATCGCCTCCTTGTTTTAGACCTTCAGCCAGTCAAAGATTTCTGTGACTGATAGTTGCCAATCTTCAATCTCGGCGATTAAGGTCAATGGCTCTGTCGCATTACGTTCTAGAGAATAAACTTTTGGAAAACTGGTTTGTTGGAAAATAGAAATGGATTTCACTTGGGGATCAATAAGCCAGCCTAATTCTGTACCTTGCTCCATACAGAAAATAATTTTTTCCATTACTGTTGTGGCGGATTGGTCTGGAGAAAGAATTTCAATTGTCCAATCAGGGAAACGTTCGTAGCGATCGCCGATATCTCCATCTTCATCCCTCGGTAAATTGTCCCAACGCACCACTGCAATATCTGGCACCAGCGATCGCCCACCAAAAGTACAACGTAATTCTGTCAGCGCAAGGGCAATTTTTTTATTTTCTGTCTGTAGATCAATTTCTCGCGCCAATCGACTCTGTAAACGGCTATGTTTTCCTTTGGGCATTGGCTTTTGAGTAATTAATCCGTGAGCATATTCGTTGGCTGGTTTAGTTTCTGGCATCGCCAAAAAATCTACCAAACTTATGCTTTTTTCTACAGCTGTGGTCGTAAGCATTTTGCCGTTCTCGTAAAGGCTTACTCCCGATTGTACTCACTTTGAAAGCGCCAACTGTTTTGCCGGAGGCGATCGCCGACCATTTTTTCCCACTTATTTAATTGCTCAGGAAATTTCTGCTCATTAATACCCTTGCGCCACATGATTAGGGCATCTTCGCCTGTCGTTTGGTAATAACCTTTACGTTTGCCTGCTACTTGAAATCCAAATTTTTCATAAAGGGCGATCGCCGCCGTATTGGATTCTCGGACTTCTAAAGTGGCCCGCTCTAAACCCCGTAGCCAAGCATCCCGTAATAATCCCAGCAGAATCAGTTGCCCTAGACCCTGTCCTTGAAAATCAGGGTGGACTGCCATAATAGTGACATGGGCTTCTTCAACAATAGACCATAAACAGCCTAAACCCATCAGGCGATCGCCATCATTTGGCAAAGGTAAAATCAGCAAAGTACTATTCGGACTGGCCATTTCTCGAAGATAACCATCCTTTGACCAGAGTCCTCCGAAGCAAGCCTGATCTAGCTCTAAAACCTGTGGTAAATCATCTTCGGTGAGCAGTTGGAGTTGTAAGGAAATGGTGGTCACAGGTAGAAAAAGCGTAGAGGGGTAGGATTATCACCGTTACAGGAATCAATTCATACCTTACACTGCTTAATTAACTTTATTCGTTATGGAAATTATCTAAACCAACGCTTATGTTAACTGTCGAATCTACCGCAAATACGGGACGGCAATATTTGCCAGAAAACCCCGAAACCCTTTCCCCAAACCAAAGCTTAATGCCCTTAACGGCGACGGTGAATGACCAAGATCATTTAGTTGTCGGTGGTTGTGATGTTGTTGAGCTGGTGGAAAAATATGGCTCCCCGCTCTACATTCTCGATGAGCACACCCTCCGCACCACTTGTCGTCAATATCGTGAGAGCCTCCAAAAATATTATTCCGGTGAATCCCTTGCGATTTATGCTTCTAAAGCTTGGAGCTGTATGGCAATTTGCGCCATTGTGGATAGTGAAGGTTTGGGCTTTGATGTGGTGTCTGGCGGTGAAATCTACACGACTTTACAGGCTGGCATTAGCCCGACAAAGATCTATTTTCACGGTAATAACAAGTCCCGCGAGGAGCTAAACTTCGCCCTCGATAGCGGCGTTACCATTATTGTTGATAATTTCCTTGAGCTAGAAATGCTGGCAGAAATTACCGGCGATCGCCAAGCAACTGCCAATATCATTTTGCGCCTCACTCCCGGCATCGAATGCCATACCCACGAATATATTCGTACCGGCCACCTCGACAGTAAATTTGGCTTTGATCCCAACCAAATCGAAGAAACCTTTACCCTGGTTGGTCGCCATGACTACCTCAACTGCATCGGTCTCCATGCCCATATCGGTTCCCAGATCTTTGAACAACAGCCCCACAAAGATCTCGGTGATGTACTGGCTGGCTGGCTAAAAAAAGCCGGCGAATACGGCCTTAACCTTGAAATCCTCAACCTCGGTGGTGGCTTAGGCATTCGTTATACCGAGTCTGATGATCCCCCAAGTATTGAAGCTTGGTGTCGTAATGTGGCTGAGTCCCTAGAAGCTGCCTGTCTAAAGTATGGTGTTGGGTTGCCAAAACTGATTGTTGAACCCGGCCGTTCCCTGGTGGGTACTGCTTGCATCACGGCTTATACCGTGGGTAGCCGCAAAGTCGTCCCTGAAATTCGTACCTACGTTTCGGTTGATGGCGGCATGTCTGACAACCCCCGCCCGATTACCTATCAATCTTTGTATCGTTCTGTCGTTGCAAACCGCATGTCTGATGAGTGCAATGAAACGGTTACTGTGGCGGGTAAACACTGCGAGTCTGGCGATGTTGTGATTAAAGATGCGCGACTGCCGACACCCCAGCCCGGCGATATTCTCGTTGTCCTTGATACGGGAGCCTACAACTACAGTATGGCATCTAACTACAACCGTATTGGTCGTCCTGCGGCAGTACTGGTCAATGAAGGGGAAGCTCAAGTGATTATTCGTCGGGAAACCTATGATGATTTAGTTCGCCAAGATTGTTTGCCGGAGCGTTTACGCCAAATTTAAAGCGTGAGTCGGTCATTACTGATTTGCTCAAGTTCTAATCAAAATTCGAGAAATTCAAAGGGGTGATCGTTGTCAGGCGATCGCCTTTTTTTAGGTCTTTTAACATTTTCTAAATTTGTCTAAAGACGCTTAAAACCGACTGGAGTTCCCAAAAACGTAAAAGCAAAACTTAAGAAAAAACAAGCATTAAATTTGCTGAATCAAAATGGCATGATCCGACGAAACCCAGCAAAATTAATAGCATTCATCGTGGGGCTCTATGCCATGATAGAGTCTAACCGCAGGTTTGTCGGTTATGCAGAGGTAGCGGTTATCGCAGATGCCGAGTTGGCTTTTCTATAGCGTTGATATTGCGCTGACTTTATTCCTGATCTACGTGGCATTGTTTGTCATTGAAGAGCGACGTACGTTGTGGGTCGTACGCGGTTTTTTAGTGCTAATTATTGCCGAAAAAGTGGCTCACCTTGCCCAGTTTGGTTATGTCGAAGCGATCCTCGATAAATTGGTGCTCATCTCTGCTGTGGCGATCGCCATTGTTTTTCAATCCCAGTTGAGACGTTTACTAGAACGCATTGGACGAGGAGATATTGTCAGTCTCTTGCGACCTTCGCCCGTACGGGTGATTGCGACCGAAGACAATTTACTCGACAGTATCGTTGAAGCCATTAAAAGCCTGTCCCAAAACCGGACTGGTGCGTTGCTGGTGATCGAAACGATAACGCCCATGGACGAAAAAGATTTCTCCGTTCCCGGCGTGATCCTTAATGCCGAAATTTCCAAAGAACTCCTCCAAACCATTTTTCAGACCAGCACATTGCTCCATGACGGCGCTGTTTTTATTAGCGGTTCACGTATCGTGGCCGCTGGCGTAATTTTGCCCCTCTCCGAAAAATCAGCATCACGACAGTTGGGCACAAGGCACCGGGCGGCCATGGGGATCACAGAGCGCGTTGAACATTGCGTTTGTGTTGTTGTCTCCGAAGAAACAGGCTCCATTTCCTTAGCTGAGCGTGGCAATCTAAACCGACCTCTAACGAGTAGCAAACTAAAAGAACTATTGGCCGAATACTTTACCCCTAGCGATCATGAATCTGTCACCCCGGATCTTGGGCGGATCAGTCGACAGTTAAGTTTTCAGGGTAGAGTTTTGCTAGAGCGTTTTTTGCGGTTACCGTCCTCCACGGTAGACAAGGATTGAAGTGCTTTCTTTTTTTCTTAATTCCGTAGATTACACTTGGCTATTTGTAGATTATTTTTGTTCGTATTTATCCGTACTAAAAAGTTTGCTCGCGTTATGGCTTATCCTCTGCCCATTGATCTTGATCCAAATAAATTACCTCAACATATTGCCGTCATCATGGATGGCAACGGCCGCTGGGGTAAGCAACGGGGATTACCGCGCATCATGGGTCACCAGCGGGGGGTAGACACGATTCGCAATATTTTGACCTATTGTCAAGATTGGGGGGTGGGGGCTTTAACGGTATATGCTTTTTCAACGGAAAATTGGCGTCGTCCCCCTGCGGAGGTGGAATTTTTAATGGCGCTATTTGAAAAGGTGCTGCGCCGCGAAATTAAGATTTGGGCGCAAAAGGGTATTCAAATTCGTTTTGTGGGCGATTTGACTTCCCTCCCCTATTCGCTCCAGGAGGAAATTCAGCGCTCGGTTTTACAAACGAAAGATAATACTGGTATTCAGTTTACTGTCGCGACAAACTATGGTGGTCGGCAGGAACTCGTACAGGCTTGTCGGGCGATCGCCGTAAAAGTTGCGGCGGGGGAATTGGATCCGGCGGATATTGACGAAAATCTCATCGACAATCATTTATATACCCGTGGCATTCCTGATCCTGATCTGTTGATTCGCACCAGTGGCGAAATGCGCCTCAGTAATTTTCTCCTGTGGCAGATGGCCTATAGCGAGATTTATGTGACACCAACCCTTTGGCCAGACTTTGATAAGCACGAATTTCATCAAGCCTTACTCGCCTTTCAAAAACGGGAGCGGAGATTCGGGAAGGCATCTGTGTCCTAATCCTAAGGCTTCGTTACCCTGCTCAAGGCGATCGCCCTACTTGATTTCTAACCACTACAGCAATATTTTTTTTGCTTTAGGGGGTTGACATAAATTTTTTCTGTGAATATATTATTAAAAGTGACTTAAACCACTGGGGACTGTAGTTCAGCTGGTTAGAATGCCTGCCTGTCACGCAGGAGGTCGCGGGTTCGAGTCCCGTCAGTCCCGTTCAAACAAAGCCTAAGTCTGGCATAGAGCATTACTTGAATTATCTTGAAGTTAAATGCTTTTATGCATCTGGGCAGTAGTCAGATACAAAGATGGCTGGTAGTCTGATATCAGGATTCTCAAGGGCCACAGTTCAAGATGAGATTGGATCGACGCAGCTTCTTACAAGGGTTAGGATTAACTCTATTATCCCTTGGTCTTTTTGACCGAGGATTTCGAGGTGAAGTTGGCCGTTATGCTCAAGCCCTCGATAAATTTTCTGGGCGCAAGTTTGCGCTCCTGATTGGTATTGACCGTTATCCCGATGCGGATGATCTGGCGGGTTGTGCCGTTGATATTAATATTCAAAAGCGGCTTTTGATCCATCGTTTTGGTCTTGACCCTGCGGATATTTTTGTCTTAAAAAATGAAACGGCTAATCGCGAAAATATTTTTACAGCCTTTCAAAAGCAACTGAAGGATCTGCTGACACCAGAGGACTTTTTGCTCGTTCACTTTAGTGGCTATGGCACCACGATTACAACGACCCAGGGAAAAGCGATTAATGCTTTGATGCCTGTCGATGGTGTACTGGGCAAATCTAAGGCTGTGATTAATAATGCGATCGCCGTCTCGACCATTGAAGGTTTTATGCGATCGCTGAATGTCGCCCAGTCGGTGTTGGTCTTAGATACTAGTTTTGAGCCATTGCCTAGGGGAGAGTATCAGTATTTGCGTGGGAGAGCCTACCCGAAACCCTTGTCTGGTAGTGCTAATCCTTCAGAAATCGCCATTGCAGAACAGCTACAACGGAATTTACTCCAGCGAAATCTCAAGGGCAAATCTCTGCTAAAGCTTAGTGCGGCACAGCTCACTGGCGGTAAAGAATTTGCTATTAATGGGACAAATGTTGGTTTATTTACGGTGACTTTGGCGCAATATTTGGCGGCGGTTAATCCGAAGGCGACGGTCGCTGAGGCCAATACTTTTCTGAATTTTCGATATCAGCAGTTACAAATTCTGCCCGAAGAGCGTCCTGTCCCTAATTTTGCGGAAAACAACCTGCCCCTTTATGGTTTAATCCCGACTCGAGTTATGCTGCCCAGTGCTGGGCATGTGGTCAATACTGAAGGGAGTTTAACGGAAGTTAGTTTGCTCGGCTATTCGCCGGAAGTATTGCAGGCGATCGCCCCAGAAAGCGAAGTAAAAACCATTGAAGCCGAGCCAAAAATACTGGTGATCACCACAAAAAATGGCCTTTCTGCCCAGGCAAAGACCAACGACACAGCCCCAACACCAGATACACCACTCCAGGAAAATTTACGGGTACTACCTCGTAATCTCACCCTACGTATTTCCCTCAGTGATCATCTCAGTCGCATTGAGAGGGTTGACGCGACCAGTGCCTTTGCCGGCATTGCAACCGTTGCTAATGTGGGGAATCCTTCTGAATGGGCAGACTATATTTTTGATGCGGGCTACAATCTATTTTCCCTGAGTGGTCAACCCTTACCTGCCCTATTTCCCATGGAGAGTAATCAGGCCATTAAGTCTTCTGTGGAGAATTTGCAGCCTACCCTTGAACAGTTATTGGCGTTGAAATGGCTACGACTACTGGTGAACGAAACAAGTTCGACGTTACAGACTCAAGTCAGCTTTAATCGTCTCCAACCCAAGCGATCGCCGCTAATTCAGAAAGTTTCACCCGTTAGTATTGCCCAAGCCCCGAAGTTTCAGGCGGTTAAGGTCAAACCTAGCGAAACCCTGACGTTCCAGTACAAAAATTTAGGCAACGCAACGATTAATTTTATTGGTTTAGCGGTCAGTCCCAAACAGGAAATTATCCTACTCACCACCCAAAATCCATTACAGGTAGAAGTGAATGCTGGTAAAAGCCCTGAGCTTACCTTTATTCCCCAACGTCCGGCTGGTCGCTGGCAAGTGTATTGGATTGGCAGTATTGATCCCTTTACGAAATTTCAGGCGCAACTCGATAGACAATTTTCTAATCTTGAGACCAATACCGTTAAAGTTGAGCAACCATTACCCTTAATTCGCTCTATTCTCGAAGATCTGAGTGCGGTCACGAGTGGCGGTAGTGAAAGTAGTAAGGAAACTTATCGACTCGCGACGAGCCGATGGTTTTCTGGCTGTTTTATCTATGATGTTACTGAGAATGTGCCGAAGGTTAACTGAAGCTTCCTGAAACTGTTTGATCTTGTCGAAAAATCTGGCCATCATGATTTTCGATAGCAACATGGGTTGGGTTTGCTATGGGTTTTTGTTGTTTGTTTCGCTGCACTGTTTGTGGGTTTGTCGCTTTTTTGTTGGCGATCGCCTAGCCCCGCCATGGGAGCCTCGACCTTTAAAGAGCTGCCGGATCTACCCGGTGTGGAGATTGAGCTAGAAAACCTCAGTTTGGGTTAAGGATTTCGCCTCAATGCTTCAGGGAAAAGGAGACACGGGGACATTGGGATAGGGAGGCACGGGATATCAACGGACACCCGCATTAGAATTATTCGAATGAAAAATCTCCCCATCACTCGCTCTCCCTTTCACCGCGTCGTCATCCTAGACCATTCTTAAACCGAACTCAGGTTAGAAACGATTCTTCCCAATCTGCGTGCAGGAAAAAGTTGCCCTCGCTACTCCACAAGAGCAAACCAGTAGACTCAACATCAGCCAGAGCCTAAATTCTTTGCAAATCATTGAGGACTGTTACGTTTGCGTAAGGGATTGTGGGCGATCGCTTTACACTAGCTAGAAGTCATTTTTTATTTTTCGCTTTTATTTAGAATTTAGTACCTATGTTCCCTTCAATGCGTCCCCGCCGTCTGCGTCAAAGCGATTCCCTCCGCCGGATGGTGCGAGAGACGACCTTAACCGCAAATGACATGATCTACCCTTTGTTTGCTGTGCCGGGCGAATCCTTTGCGAAGGAAGTCTCTTCCATGCCCGGTGTCTATCAGCTATCCATCGATAAAATTGTGGACGAAGCCAAGGAAGTTTGGGAACTAGGTATTCCTGCGGTCATTTTGTTTGGGATTCCCACCGACAAAGATGTTGAAGCCACAGGTGCTTGGCATGATTGCGGCATTGTCCAAAAAGCAGCTACGGCCATTAAAGAAGCGATTCCTGAAATGACAGTTGTGGCCGACACTTGCCTCTGTGAATATACACCCCATGGCCACTGTGGCTACCTCGAAACAGGTGATTTAACGGGACGCGTATTAAACGATCCGACCCTCGAACTTCTGAAGAAAACCGCCATTTCCCAAGCAAAGGCAGGGGCAGATATTATTGCGCCATCGGGCATGATGGATGGTTTTGTGGCAGCAATTCGCGAAGGTCTTGATGGAGCGGGTTTTCAGGATATACCGATCATGGCCTACTCGGCCAAATATTCTTCTGGTTATTATGGCCCCTTCCGCGATGCTGCTGAGTCTGCGCCCCAGTTTGGCGATCGCCGCACCTATCAAATGGATCCCGCCAACTCCCGCGAAGCCCTCAAAGAAGTCGAACTAGACATTATGGAAGGCGCAGATATCGTGATGGTTAAACCAGCCTTGTCCTACATGGATATTATTTGTCGCATTAAGGAAATGAGTAATCTGCCCGTGGCGGCCTACAACGTTTCCGGTGAATATTCCATGGTAAAAGCCGCCGCCCTGAACGGTTGGATTGACGAAAAAAAAGTCGTGCTCGAAACCCTGATGAGCTTTAAGCGAGCAGGAGCAGATTTAATTTTGACCTACCACGCTAAAGACGCTGTGCGCTGGCTCGCGGAATAACTTTGACGTTTACAGCAAAATTTAAGCACAAAAACATTTGAGCGCTTTTATAGATATTTTGAATAAGAATGAGAAGGTTCTCCCCCTTGAAAGGGCGGTGGGTTGCCAGTACATTACGCAACCTATCGAAACCCCTTCCCCCCTGTGGATACCTTCCCCAAGGAAGGAAATGGATCACTCTAGACTTTATTCGAAATTACTACATTGACAAGGGCGTTCTTTTTTTCTTTTTCTTTTTCCGATTTTGACTGAAAAACAAGTTTTGTTTGACTGCTATTTTTTGCCATGATTCATCTCGGAGGTCAACCTGAAATAAATTACCGAGGGGGGGTAAATTAAAGCCCAGTACTTGGTCGTCTGCTGGCATAGTGGAATGATTGCTGTCGCCCATTGCGCGCGTAGTTTGGCGAAAGAATTTCGATATCATCTTGATTGCAATAATCCTGCATATTTTGGTGCAGCTCGGAAGAGAGTCGTTCAACTTGTGGTGGATCGCTAATGCAAACTCTGCAGCTCGTAAAAAATCACTAAAAATCCCTTGTCCTCGGAATCACTCAAACCGCGAAGCCTAGTCAAAGTTTTGCACTATTGCTTGCAATCCTACACCGATTTTCTAAATCTAGACTAGCCAGTGCGCCATAGGATTAAAGCTGCAGCTCCTAAACCTAAAGCATTAGGTAGCCATGTTCCAACGAAGGGCGTTACCGTACCCCAAACTCCCATCGAAGTGGAAATTACTGAAATTAAATAATAGGCAAACACAATCGCGACTGATAAACCAACACTAGTGGCGCGACTGGCATTTTGAGGACGCAAACCGATCGCCGCCCCAACCACGGCAAAAACCACACAGACAAAGGGAATCGCAAACTTTTCTTGCTTGGTGACCTGTAGCGTCCGGATCTTTTTTTGGTTACGGCTGAGCTTCAGGCTATCTAAACAGAGATCAATGACATCTAAACTCATTTCATTGACATTTTGACAGCGTGTCGCCAAAACAAGTGGAGCTTCCGAGATGTCTAAAAATTCCGTTTCAAACTGACGAATACTATTAAAAGACCCATTTTTATCAATTTGATAAATGCTGCCCTGTTGAATTTGCCACCCCTGGGAACTCGGATGCCACTGCGCCGAATTAGCCGTAATTACTAGACTCGTATCCACATCGGCACGGTCAAGAATTGTCAATCGCTGCATAATTTCGCCGTCGAATTGCTCTGCATAGAAGAGTGTTTTTAAGACTTCGCGGCGATCGCCCGCCTCATTTTTGATGCGATGATATTCAGGATAGATAATATTTTTTTCCTTAAAAGCATTAACGTCCTCACCAATGGCCTGTTGTATCAAGGTAGAAGCTTGGCGTGTCGTTGTGGGTACAACCAAATCGTTGAGGCCAAAGGTGACAACACTGACAATTAGTCCAGCGACAATACAGGGAACCATTAGACGAATCGGTTTAAAACCAGCACTACGGAGCGCAATAATTTCACTAAAGGAAGAAAGGCCACTATAGGCCGTCAAGCTCCCCAAGAGCACAGCCATTGGTAAGCCCAGCACCAAATACTCCGGTAAGCGTAGGACTAAAACCTGCCCGGCGATCGCCCAGGTGATTTCATTGGCGACGACCTTGCGCATCACATCAAAAAGCACACCAATGGATAGGCTAAGGCTCGTAAACACACCAAGACCAAACAAAAATGGCAACACCAGCTGCGCCATAATGTAACGGTCAACAAGGGAAAATAAAGGAAAAGATCTCAACATTACGCCAAACTTCACTGGAAATTCTCACCAGAGAACCCCAAACACCATAATGCCAAA
Organism: [Limnothrix rosea] IAM M-220; assembly: GCF_001904615.1. Taxonomy (NCBI): domain Bacteria; kingdom Bacillati; phylum Cyanobacteriota; class Cyanophyceae; order Chroococcales; family Geminocystaceae; genus Picosynechococcus; species [Limnothrix rosea] IAM M-220. The sequence goes on along the minus strand of NZ_MRBY01000018.1, from coordinate 31,168 downwards.
GAAAAGGTCTTTTTGTAATTTTGCTGCAACTTTTCCCCTAGAGCGACAGTCATACACTCGCGAAACTCAAAAACTTTCAACAACCGCCTAAAATATGACACAGAAAACCTTAAAACTTTGATGATTTGCCCCATGCTCTACCGAATAAGAGATCATCAATACTGCGATTTCCTCAGTGGTGACATAAAAAAATATCTATTGTTTTGGACAGTTTGAGACATTAATGCTTGATCTTCTTTTGCCTTTTCTGCTAACTCAGCCCCCTAATCTGTCTGAGTCATTGACAAAGAACGTTATACCCGTGTCTTCGACGGCCTCTGAAGATACCTCGGTCATTGCCCAAAGTGCTGGCCGACTCCCTAAAGAAAACGAGGAAGCAAAGGAGTCCCCAGACCCCGATAATACCGCCGAAATTTCTGAGATAGAAGAAGCCGAAACGATTGAAGAGTTAGAAGAATTTCTGGAGCTTGACCGAGATATCCCTGCCTTTGAGCCAGAGTTGCCCAAGATATTAGTAGATTATCAGTCTGTATTGCCCCTACCGGGAGAGCTCAATCAAGTGCCGGTCTTTAACAGCAATAGCCCTGAGATTATTACCCAGGAAGGTATTCTACTATCGACATTTCCCAAAAGTACTAAAAGGTATCCCCATGCCCATCTCGAAGCAGCCTTGGAGGGGCGCTTTGATATTTTTACCCACCACATTTCCCGCCCTGCCGGAACCCCAAAAACCCTCTACCAAGGTCTCATTGTTAATAATCCCACGGGCAAACGCCGTAGTATTCGCATTTTGCAAGGGCTGAGTTATCTCAATAGTCAAGATGCCCCTTTTCGTGAGTTGCCTCCCTTTATCGAAGATCCTAATGGTCATGTTTTTTCTGGGCCGGGCTCGCGCTTAGTGGGTGATTTGTTGCGTGGGAAAAACCAAGAAATCTTTCCTGAGCTGGTTTCTGTGCCCCCCTACAGCACAAAAATTTTATTTAGCTTACCGATTCCGCCGAGTAGCTCCCGTTCAACCTATTTGCAGTTAGAGAGTGATGGGGGTCTTTATCTGGCTAATCTCGCTAAATATGAGGTGACAGATTTTATTGAGCGTGAAGTTGTTGATGAAGAGGCTTGGGATCGCATTCAGGAGGAGCGTCGCCAAAAACCTGTTGAAACGGAGTTGGAGGGGCTAGAGTCTGACTCGAAGGGCTTTGAGATTGATTTTGGTCGAGGTGAAGCTGATGAATCTTTATTCCGGATTCCGACAAAAATTATCCGTGAGTCTTTTGTGCGATCGCCGTCTTTAGATGAATGGCGTACGCTCCTGACTACAGGTAAATTAGTGGAGCCTCGCGATCTTGCTCCGATTCCCAACCCTAGTAGTAATCAAGTCATTTATGGGCGTGTGGCTGGGGTTTCTGTTGGTTCCCAGTGGCATACGACTGTTACTAATTTAGATAAAAATAAATTTATCATTCCAGATGTAGGTAAGGCGGTTTCTTTTCCCATTAGTACGACGAGCACTGGTACTTTTAATACGGAGCAAGTCCATAGTGCGCCGATGTTGGTGCGTTATCCGGATACGGCTTGGGAGGGACATGGCAACTATTTAGTCCATTATGATCTTCAGTTTCCGTTGCATAATGCCACTGATGAGACGCAAAAGGTTTCGCTGATTTTCCAAACACCGATTAAGCAAAATCAGTTTAGCGATCGCCTGACTTTTTTTGAAACGCCGCCGGATCGGGTATTTTACCGGGGCACAGTGCGAGTCCGCTACCCAGATATGTGGGGAGATGAAGTTACTGATTATTATCATTTGGTGCAGCGGCGCGGTGAGCGGGGGCAACCGCTTGTAACCTTAGATATTCCGCCAAATCAAACAATGGATGCACGGGTTGATTTTTTCTATCCTCCCGATGCAACGCCACCTCAGGTGATTACTGTTAAAACGTTAGATGTGGGAAGTGAAACTGACTAGGTTGCTTTTGTGGCGATAAAACTAGAGTCGAACGCTGGGGAAAATCTGTCCCATCGGGATACCCCAGCAGGCAAAGTCGCGGCGGATGCTTACGTTGGGGTGAGGGTCAATGGCTGTGACGGTACTTTCTGATAGGAATAATGTTGGTAAAAGGGTCAGGGACATTTGGACAATCACATTGCTTAAGAAAAAGCCGGCGATCGCCAATCCTAAGCCGATAATTCGCCAGTGCAAAAATCCTTCGCTAACACCTGTCGCGAGGGGAGAATAGTGGGCAATTTGCCAAAGGAGAATCACCATCACCACTGCACCAAGGGCATTGAGTAGCGGTTGGCGCGTGCCCTGAATGAGGCGCAAAATTTGTTTTTGGCGTTCATCCATCCGTTCTGGTGGAATCTGAAAAATCAAAAATCCGAAGGGTTGCCACGGGCGCAAAATTTGCAACACCCACACGGGTACACCACCGACTAGAACAATAGCGACTAACTCCAGTACAGAAAATGGTAGCGGAATCCCCCAAGCTAGGGCGATCGCCACTAATGCCAAGGTGAGCGGCAGTAGCGCCAAACCCACTAAATGCAGCCAGAGATACGGGTCGAAAACCATCACAACATTGCAAAATCAGATATCTCTTTTATTCTACGGGAAAGTTTTGCGTCGCTCCCTTTAGTTTTGCTTCTGGGACTGGCGAACAAGTTCAATTTTTTCTTCGGGGAAGCGCGTGTAGCTCACACCACGGTAAGTGAGGATACATCCTGCTTTGCTTTGCTGGCGGGGAGATTGGATAGTTTCGTCTTTCACACTAAAACCTAAAACTGCGGCGTAAATCGAGCAGACGGCAGACATTGCGGAGGTGAACTGGAGAATAGTGATGACGCTAACCATGTGATGAACTCCAAAAGAAAAGAAATGCTTGCTGATGTCTTTAGTATCGTCAACTCTTGCGGCTTTTTCGGTGATGTGCCAAGACAAACAGGCTGAATTTACTCACGTTGTCACAGGGTTTGGAGTGACGCATATTCTCGATGGATATCTCCTAATCTCAGTGATTTTACTCACATGGCGATCGCCAAATTATTTATTTTCACAGCAAAAATCCCCAACCTATTTCAAGTCAGGGATTGTGGAATTGGACTAGATCTTATCGGTTTGGTCGAGGCGTTTCGCGAAATGCCTTTACAAGTTAGCGCGAAAATCCGGCTTTCTTTTTTTTAATAGTAGTTACCCACTTTCCGGTGGTGGACTGCGGTTAAGCCCTCTTGATTGGAGACTCTGCCCGTTTCTACTTTGCTGTAGACAATCCAGTGATCGCTCGCTTCCATACGGCTCATCACTTCGCATTCTAAATAGGCTAACGCCTCCCCAAGAATCGGCGAACCATTTTTTGCCATCTGAACATTTACGCCTTCAAAACGATCCGCACCGGGTGGGAAACGCTTGAGGAAATGTTTCATTAAGCCTTGATACTTGCCTTCTTCAAGGATATTTAGCACAAAGCGATCGCCGACTTGCATGAGAGATTCAATGGCACGATCCTTCGCAACCGCAACGGTAAATCCGGGTGGTTCAAAACTAGCTTGGGTCACCCATGAGGCGACCATTGCCCCTTTCACATCACCTTTTTGAGCGGTCAGAATGTAGAGGCCACCGCTAATGCGACCCATGGCTTTATCGAGATCGCTATCAAGGGATTTACGAGCTTTTAGTTTTTCTTTTTGGGTTAAAAGTTGACCAAGGTCTGTACCGGATTCTTCACAGAGTTGGTAGAGGGCTTCGTCGGGTTCTGTCTTCACGCGAATGGAGTCGAAAGCCGTGGTTAGACCTGTATCGCGGAATTTCATGAGGAGTGGATCGATGGGTTCATCGTTACCACCGTAGGACTCAAACATCCCGAAGACCTGCTTATCTTTGGAGGCTGCGAGGATTGTACCGACAGCTTTACTGAGCTCGTCATTGTAAGCGCTATCGAGGGGCGGCATCCCGATCACCAAACCGGCGGCGCGACCCACAATTTCGTGGACATCTTGGGGATCTGCCACTTTGAGATCCACCATTTCTACGGCAACGCCTGCTTTGGTAATGCCTTTGGCGATCGCCTGAGAAATTCGATCACTATAGCCGTAGTCGGAAACGTAAAATACTGCTGCGGTTTTATCGCCCTTTGTTTGGGCTTCACTCCACTCGCGATACCACTCCATCAACTCCTTCGTGTTGTGTTTGAGGAGGGGGCCATGGCCATTGGCGACGAGGGTAATCTCGCTGTCGAGCTTGTCGATGCGCTTCATGGCACTGAGGACAGAGCGGGCATTGGGAGCCATCAAACATTCGTAATAAAAACGATAATCTGGGGTAATGGCCTTCAAATCATCGTCGTAGGTCGCGGCGGAGCAATAGTGCAATCCAAAGGCATCACAGGTAAACAGTGTTAGGGTTTTGGGATCGTAGGTGAAAATGGTGTCTGGCCAATGCAGGTTAGGCGCACTCACAAATTCAAGATCGTGACCTTTGCCTAAATCGAGGCGATCGCCGCTTTTGACCTGAATAAATTCAAAAGGATCATGAACTAAATCTTTCAGAAATTTGATAGCAACTTTCGCGCCGACAATTACCGCTTGGGGCGCAAGTTTTAGCACATCTGCGATCAGACCGCTATGGTCAGGTTCGGTATGACTGACAATGATGTAATCAATGGTGGTGGGATCAATTTCCCCCGTCAAGGCATCGAGGTAAAGCTGGCGGAATTTGGCGTGGGAGGTATCCACAAGGGCAATTTTTTCGCCACGGATAATGTAGGAGTTGTAGGTGGTTCCGTTCTGTAAACCGAACTCGATATCGAAGCGATCGCGATCCCAGTCAAGGGAACGAATTGTGGTGGTGTCTTCGTTAATCTGTTCTGTCTGGATCGTTAATCTTTTTTCGGTTTGATTTTTCTCGGGTTTAAGGGGCGTAGCAACCATCGGGAAACCTCCTCCGTACGATTCGGTAGTCATCTTTACTTATTGTGACATGATTTCTTTTTGGTGGTAATAGAACCTAGTGATTTCAGGTATCAGGTATCAGTTATCAGTTATCAGTTATCAGTTATCAGTGACCAGACATCAGATATGAAATGCTTCGAAAAACTCTTTGACCTCTACACCAAAATGACTGCCTAACCATCCTTCCTTGGGGAAGCTTTTCGTATAAGGAAGGGGTTTCGATAGGTTATGTAACCTACTGAGAACCCACCCCTAGTCCCTCCCAAGAGGGGAACTTTTATAAAAGTAAGAGAGCGGGCGATCGCCTCGAAAAACTCTTTGACCTCTACACCAAAATGACTGCCTAACCATCCTTCCTTGGGGAAGCTTTTCGTATAAGGAAGGGGTTTCGATAGGTTATGTAACCCACCGAGAACCCACCCCTAGTCCCTCCCAAGAGGGGAACTTTTAAAAAGGGAAAGTAAAGGGCGATCGCCGTCCCATAATTCATTAGGATTGATAGGGTGGGTATTGCTCACGAAGATGCGTGATCGGGAGAACAGACGATGAATGCGGTAGAGATTGAAGAAGCGGTTTCTCGGTTGGCGGCAGAACCTTTTGACTCAGTAGCTTTTCCGTTTCAGTTTTTAGAGGCATTTGGTAATAAAAAGACCACGATTAAGCGGCTAAAAAGTAAGAAAAATAGCTCGAACCAATCGGATATCGGCGGGGTGCTCCAGCGCAATAATATTCACCTCAAGGTGTGTGAAGCGGGACAGGTGACGGCAACGCTCAAGGAATTGCAGGACAGTAAGGCGACAAAAAAATATAAGGCAAAGTTTATTCTGGCGACGGATGGGCAGGATCTAGAGGCGGAAAATCTCAATGATGGGGAAACGATCGCCTGTTCTTTTGTTGATTTCGCGGATTATTTTGGTTTCTTTTTGCCGTTGGCGGGCATCACGACGGTGCGGCAGATTCGGGAAAATGCGTTTGATATCAAAGCAACTTCTCGGCTAAATCGGCTCTATGTGGAGCTACTGCGGGAAAATCCGGACTGGGAACAGCGGCAGGAAGGGTTTAATCATTTTATGGCGCGGCTAATCTTCTGCTTTTTTGCGGAGGATACGAATATTTTCCACGGGGAAGGGCTATTTACTCAGACTGTGGCAAAGATGAGTGCGGCGGATGGCTCGAATACTCATGAGGTGATCGGGGAGTTGTTTCGGGCGATGGCGATCGCCCTGGATCAGCGGGAAGTACAGGGGATTAAGAATTGGGCGAATGGGTTTCCTTATGTGAATGGGGGTTTGTTTTGTGATGATCTATCTGTGCCGCGTTTTACGAAGATTGCGCGTTCGTATCTCATTCATGTGGGAAATCTGAATTGGCAAAAGATTAATCCTGATATTTTTGGGTCGATGATTCAGGCGATCGCCGATGAGGATGAGCGGGGCACTTTGGGGATGCACTACACGAGTGTGCCGAATATTCTTAAGGTGCTAAATCCTTTGTTTCTGGATGATTTGCGGGAACAGCTAGAAGCGGCGGGGGACAATGCTCGGAAGTTGCTCAATCTGCGGAAACGGTTGGCGAAAATTCGGGTATTTGATCCGGCTTGTGGGTCAGGGAATTTTTTGGTGATTGCCTATAAGGAAATGCGGGCGATCGAGGCGGAAATTAATCGACGGCGGGGGGACGCAGCACGGGAGTCGGTGATTCCGTTAACGAATTTTCGGGGCATTGAGATTCGGCATTTTTCCTGTGAGGTGGCGCGGTTAGCGTTGGTGATCGCGGAGTATCAGTGCAATGTGGTTTATCTGGGGGAACAGCAGGCGAATTTGTTGTTTTTGCCGCTCAAGGCTGAGAACTGGATTACCTGTGGCAATGCGTTGCGGTTGGATTGGTTGAGTCTTTGTCCACCGACGGAAAAAGGGGTTCAGGTTCAGCGGGAAGATCTGGATGTGTGGCAGGAAACGAAGGACGAAGCGGAGATTGATTTTGAAAATGAAGGCGGCGAAACCTATATCTGTGGAAATCCACCCTATTTAGGAAGTCAGTGGCAATCAAAAGAACAGAAGAATGATCTAGAGCAAATTTTTGCAGGGAGGACGAAAAAGTGGAAGTCGCTGGATTACGTAGCGGGTTGGTTCATGAAAGCGGCAGATTATGGTACACAGACCCAAATGACAGCGGCTTTTGTTTCTACAAACTCAATTTGTCAAGGACGGCAAGTCGAAAATTTATGGAAGTTGATTTTTCAAACTAAACATGAAATTGTCTTTGCCTTTACGAGTTTCAAGTGGGCAAATCTTGCTAGTCATAATGCCGGAGTTACTGTCGCAATTATTGGAATTAGTTTGGACTCTACAGCAAATCGAAAATTATTTTCCCTAGATCAAGATAGACAAGTAGTACTTCAAGAAACAGAGCATATCAACGCCTATTTAGTCGCTGCTCCAAATGTCATTGTCAATTCATCTAATCAACCTTTATCGCAAATTAGTGAGATGAGCTTTGGCAATATGGCGAATGACGGAGGCTTCCTTACACTTGATTTTTCTGAAGCGAAGCAAGCAATTAATGAATTTAAAGTTGACCCACTATATATTCGTCCTTTTTTAGGAGCAAGAGAATACATTAGAGGACTTGAAAGAAGATGTGTTTGGATATCAGCGGCTGATGTAGAAAAGGTTGAAAATAAGTGGCTAGATAGTCGCTTTAAATCTGTTGCAGAAAAACGTAAAAAATCTAATCGATCAACTACTAAGGAACTCGCAAATTTTCCTTTTCGGTTCGGCGAAATACGTCAGACTGGCTCTGAAATTGTGACAATCATTCCAAAAGTATCTTCCGAAACACGGGACTATCTACCCGTTGGATTGCTTAACTCCGGTTCGATTGTGAGTGATTTGGCATTCGCAATGTTTGATGCGCCGTTGTGGAATATGGCATTGATTGCATCGCGGTTGCATTTAGTTTGGATTGGGACGGTGTGCGGCAAGCTAAAAACAGATTTTCGCTATTCAAATACCCTTGGTTGGAATACCTTTCCTGTGCCTACTCTCACGGAACAAAACAAAAAAGATTTGACCCGTTGTGCGGAGGATATCTTAATAGCGAGAGAGCGATATTTTCCCGCCACCATTGCCGATATGTATGACCCCAAGCGCATGGACAAAGAATTTCCCTTAGTGCGAGAAGCCCATGATCGCAACGACGAAACCCTAGAAAGAATCTACATTGGTCGCCGCTTTAAAAACGACACAGAACGCCTTGAAAAACTCTTTGACCTCTACACCAAAATGACAACTTAAAAATCCTTCCTTGGGGAAGGTGCTCGAAGAGCGGAAGGGGTTTCGATAAGTCATGCCACCCACCCCTAGCCCCTCCCAAGAGGGGAACTTGCAGAGGAAAAGATACAATCAAAGACACTATCAAAATGAAACTATGCAAAAAGACACCGTCACGACTCTTACCGAGAACTTTGAAGCCCATGCCCAGCAAACCGAAAACGGCATTGAATACTGGCTAGCCCGTGACCTTCAGTATCTCCTAGGGTATGCAAAATGGGACAACTTTCTTAATGTTGTTTCCAAAGCTAAAACAGCATGTGAGATTTCAGGACATGATGTTGCAGACCATTTTGCTGATGTCGGGAAAATGGTCGAACTTGGCTCAGGGAGCCAAAGACAGATAGATGACATCATGTTGACCCGTTACGCCTGCTACCTCATTGCTCAAAACGGCGATCCTAAAAAACAAGAAATTGCCTTTGCCCAAACTTATTTTGCAATCCAAACCAGAAAGGCAGAGTTAATTGAACAACGTTTACTGGAAGCCGAGAGAGTTTCTGCTCGAAAAAAACTATCCAAAACAGAAAAAGAACTTTCCAGAGTAATTTACGAACAAACAGGCAGTGATCGCAATTTTGCGTCAATTCGCAGCAAAGGAGATACGGCTTTATTTGGTAAATCAACAAAGGCAATGAAGGCTCAATGGAAAGTCCCAAATAATAGACCACTCGCAGACTTTGCACCCACAATTATCCTGAAAGCGAAGGATTTTGCAACAGAAATCACAATCTTTAATTCTCAGCAAAACCAACTGAGTACAGAACCACAAATTTCTAGGGAACACATCACAAATAACAAAGCAGTTCGGAATACTTTACTAGAAAGAGGTATTCGTCCTGAATCATTACCCCCTGCTGAAGATGTCAAAAAAGTTGAGCGACGACTTGCTTCAGATCAGAAAAAATCCATGAAAAATCCTGATGTCTTAAAGGATTAGTAGGATGGGCGATCGCCTCGAAAAACTCTTTGACCTCTACACCAAAATGACTGCCTAACCATCCTTCCTTGGGGAAGCTTTTCGTATAAGGAAGGGGTTTCGATAGGTTATGCAACCCACCGAGAACCCACCCCTAGTCCCTCCCAAGAGGGGAACTTTTAAAAAGGGAAAGTAAAGGGCGATCGCCTTGTATCCTGTGGGATACAATTAAGCCATGCTGGAAATTCGCCAAACAGAAACCTACCGAAAATGGTTTGAATCCCTTCGAGACCGTCAAGCTAAAGCTCGTATCAATATTCGGATTCGGCGTTTGTCCCTTGGAAATCCCGGCGATGTTAAACCCATCGGTCAAGGCGTATCAGAACTACGAATCACCTATGACCCCGGTTATCGCGTTTACTTTGTCGAACGAGAAAAAACAATTATTTTCTTACTAGCAGGAGGAGACAAGAAAACCCAACAGCGAGACATTAAAACAGCTTTAAAACTCGCCCAAAACATCTAACGAAATATCTAGAAATTCAGAGGAGTAAACTGATGACAGTAGAAACCACTTCCCCTTGGGATGCCGCCGACTACCTCAACACGAAAGCAGACATTATTGCGTATCTAGAAGCCGCCTTAGAAGATGGCGACCCCTCTCTAATTATTGCCGCTCTAGGGGATATTTCCCGCTCGAAAGGCATGACTTACATCGCCCGCGAAACAGGCTTAGGCAGAGAAAGTCTCTATAAAGCCTTGTCTAACAGTGGCAACCCAGAATTTGCCACAGTACTTAAGGTCATCAACGCCCTCGGTCTACGGTTTCAGGTCACGTCTTTAGCGCAGTAATCAGGTATCAGGGAACAGTAATCAGTAAACAGATATCAAAATGGAGCAACTCGCCATGTATGAGGGTTAAGGGAAAGTAAGGGGCGATATCAAAAAAATATCAATCACGAGAAACTCAAACCATGATTCAAATACAACTGAACTTACCTGAAAGTGCCTTCTCTGCCCTGCGCAGCACCCCTGATGAATTTGCCCAAAAACTACTCATTTCTGCCATCGTCAAATGGTACGAAGTCGGTATTATTTCCCAATCAAAAGCCGCTGAAATTGCAGGTATTAGCCGTCAAGCCTTTATGCAAGCCCTTAACGAATTTGAAGTTTCGCCATTTCAGATTACGCCAGAAGAACTCATCGAGGAAATAAATCGTGACTAAACGTTGGGTCATCAACGCTTCGCCGATTATCAGTCTCACTAAAATTGATCGTATTCATCTCTTAGAACAACTTTGTGACAAAATGGTCATCCCCCAAGGCGTTGCCGATGAAATTAAACTGGGAGGCTACAACGACAGCGCAGCCATATGGATTGAGAAACACGCTCAACCTTTCATTCAGCCAGTATCAGTTATCGACCCAAAGGTTGCAAACTGGGATTTAGGACTAGGGGAAAGCCACGTCTTATCTTGGGCAATTGAACATTCTGGCTATGAAGCAGTGCTTGATGACTTAGCCGCCCGAAAAGCAGCCAAAGTTCTTCAGATACCAGTTCGAGGCACTATTTCAGTAGTCATCCTCGCGAAACAACAAGGTTTCATCACGTCCGTCAGAGAAGATTTAGAAAGTCTCATAGAAGTTGGCTTGCGAATTAGTCCAACTCTGATGAAACAGGCGATCGCCTTAGCAGGAGAAGCTTGACTCTTAGAGATTAGATAACAAGGAGAATAGGGGCGATCGCCCCTTAGACCTCAGACTTCACCAATAGACAAAGACTCTAAATCACGATAGCCACTAATAATACGCACAATATCAATACCATCAGCCCTTGGAAAATAAAAAACAACGTAGTCCTTTACGATGATTCCCCTCAAATCTTGAGCAACCTCACCATAATCTTTGCCCATATACGGGAACTAAGCGGCCTTTCGACATTTTTCTCGAATCTTCTCAAACAGGGCGATCGCCGCATTTCGATTAACGACTTCTAGCGACTCACAGATTTCCTCAAGATCTAAAATAGCCTGAGCCGAAAAAGTATAAGTCCCCATTAATCAATACCCAAATCGATTATTGACCCTGAAGCCGTTCAAATAACCGATCAAATACCGTTTCCCCATCCATGACCTGACCTGCCTCAACTTGATCTACTCCGATCTGGATTTCCTCGCGGAGTTCATTTAACCGTTGTTGACGCTGCTCCAAAAGTTGTAAACCCGCCAAAACTACATCATCCGCCGAATGATATTGACCATTCGTAAGGTATTGGGTAATACGCTGCTCCGTCTCGTGGGTCAGAGATAAACTCATGGTGAATCACTTTTATCAGATAAATCTATGCTCCATTATCGCGAATAAACTTTGAGATCGACAAACGACTTAGATAACCTGAGTTCGGTTTAAGAATGGTCTAGGATGACGACGCGGTGAAAGGGAGAGCGAGTGATGGGGAGATTTTTCATTCAAATAATTCTAATGCGGGTGTCCGTTGATATCCCGTGCCTCCCAATCCCAATGTCCCCGTGCCTCCCCCTCTCCGTGTCTCCCGATCCCAATGTCCCCGTGTCTCCTTTTCCCTGAAGCATTGAGGCGAAATCATTAACCCAAACTGAGGTTAGATAACAAGGAGAGTAGGGGCGATCGCCTGAGATCTCCGACACAATAGAAACATCACTAATAAGACCTAAGCACCATGACCACAGCCGAAAAACTCTATCAACTCATTCCGAGCCTGACCGATGCCCAACTAAGTGAAGTACTCGATTTCGCTGAATTTCTGCACCATAAAAAGTCCCAGAACAATCATTCCAAAACTCCGACTACCGAAATTGCTGATGCAATAGAGACTATGGCAGGTCTTTTGAGAACCGATCAATCCGCCCCCACGGATGAGGAAGTTGCACTAATGCTAGAAAATCGACGAGAGGCAAAATACCTTTAATGAAAATCTTATTTGACACCAATATTCTTTTGGATTTTTTATTGCAGCGCGAACCATTTTTCACAGAAGTAGCACCTCTATTCAAGGCGATCGCCACAGGTCAAATTATTGGTCATGTCACAGCCACAACAATCACGGATATTTTTTACATCGCTCGCAAACACACCAAAAGCATCGTCAAAGCGAGACAAAGTATTGCGACTATCCTCGTCAGTTTTGATATTTGTCCCATAGATCGCTACATCATTGAAGCCGCCTACCATTCAGACATTAGCGACTTTGAAGATGCTGTACAAATTTTTGCCGCTATTGCCCAAGATGTTGACGCTATTGTTACTCGCGATCGCCATGATTTTGAAAATAGCCCTCTCCCCATCTATTCCCCCACAGAGCTTTTAGAACAGATTTAATAGACAACTATCCCAGAATTTCCATGACCACTAAGGCGATCGCCGCACCGTTCTCTAGGAAATCAAGCGGGCAAAGACTTTGGACTAGAATAAAGAAAATACACGATGCCTGTCATGGATGAAGTGGCGATCGCCATACCGAGCGAGATTATTTCTGAATTTTGTCAGCAGTGGAGGGTCGTAGAACTCTCCTTGTTCGGTTCTGTCTTGCGTGACGATTTTCATGCTGATAGTGATATCGATGTGATGGTGCAATTTCATCCAGATGCTCGCCCAAAATTTACGACGCTCGACGAGATGCAAGCAGAACTCCAAGGCATTTTTCAGAGAAAGATTGATCTCGTTACCCGTTCCGGAATCGAAGCTAGTCGCAACTATTTGCGCCGCCAAGAAATATTATCTTCAGCCAAAGTAATTTATGCGAAGAGATCCCCAGTTTCTACTTGATATGCTGCAATCAGCAGAGTTGATAATGGCTTATGTGGAACGGTGTGATGAGCAGACATTCATTGAAGATATTCAACTTCAGGACTCAGTCATTCGGCGGCTACTCGTTATCGCAGAAGCTGCAAAGCGCGTTTCAGACGAAACAAAAAATAAGTTACCGGGCATTGCATGGCGAGAAATTAATGGAATGCGAAATCGTCTTGTCCATGAATATGATGATGTCAATCTAAAAATAGTTTGGGATGTGGTGCAATCAGAAATTCCCGAATTAATCGAACAAATCAAAAAACAAGGATATTTTTAAAGCTTGTTTTTTCTATGCCCTTTTTCCTAAACCATTGCTATAAAAACGTTTTCGACCATGACCACTAATGCGATCGCCGTCCCTGCTGTTTCCGTAAATTACGCCCACGATGGCAGCTCTACAAAATCCAATGAACTGGGAATGCGTCCCATGCAGGAGCGAGCTTACATGAAACGTGGTGAACAATATTTACTCATTAAGTCGCCCCCCGCCTCTGGTAAAAGTCGTGCCCTGATGTTTATCGCCCTCGACAAACTGGAAAACCAAGGACTAAAACAGGCGATCGTTGTGGTTCCCGAAAAATCCATCGGCTCCAGTTTCCATAATGAACCTCTCAGTAAATTTGGCTTTTGGGCAGATTGGATCGTTGAACCCAAATGGAATCTCTGTGATGCTCCCGGCACGGATGGCGGCAAAGTTAATGCGGTAAAAAAATTCCTTGAAAGTGATGCCAAAATTCTGATTTGTACCCATGCTACTTTCCGCTTTGCCGTCGATAAATTTGGGGTAGAAAGTTTCGGCGATCGCCTGATAGCAGTAGATGAATTTCACCATGTTTCTGCCAACCCAGACAATAAACTCGGTGACCATGTTCGCCAATTTATCACTTTAGATAAAAATCACATTGTGGCGATGACAGGCTCCTATTTTCGCGGCGATGCCGAAGCCGTTTTACATCCCGAAGACGAAGCAAAATTTGAAACTGTCACCTACACCTACTACGAACAGCTCAACGGCTATACCTACTTAAAACAATTAGACATTGGCTACTACTTCTATGCGGGGAGCTATGCCGATTCAATTATGGAAGTGCTAAACCCTGCGGAAAAAACTATTCTGCATATTCCCAATGTCAACTCCCGTGAAAGCACAAAGGACAAAATCCGAGAAGTGGAACACATCATTGAAGAATTAGGAGAATGGCAGGGAGCCGATCCAGACACCGGATTTCAGCTTGTCAAAACGCCCGCTGGTAAAATCCTAAAAATTGCTGATTTGGTAGATGATGATCCCAATAAACGCGATAAAGTCGCCGCTGCCCTCAAAGATCCGACCCAGAAAAATAACCGCGACCATGTGGATATTATTATTGCCCTCGGCATGGCAAAGGAAGGCTTTGACTGGATTTGGTGTGAACATGCTTTAACAGTCGGTTATCGTTCCAGTCTCACTGAAATTATTCAAATTATTGGTCGTGCCACCCGCGATGCCCCCGACAAAACCCGCGCCCGCTTTACTAATCTCATCGCTGAACCCGATGCCAGCGAAGAAAATGTTACCGAAGCCGTTAATGATACCCTCAAGGCGATCGCCGCCAGTTTATTAATGGAACAAGTGCTTGCCCCTCGCTTTGAATTTCGCCCCAAACGCCCCGACAACGAACCCACCCCCGGCTTTGATTACGGCGAAAATGGCTATGATCCCAACGGCACAAATGTCGGCATTAACCCCGCCACAGGACAAATACAACTAGAGATCAAAGGACTCGCCGAACCGAAAAGCCCCGAAGCCCAACGCATCGTCAAAGAAGATCTTACGGAACTGGTGACAGCTTTTGTACAAGATAAACCCACTATTGAGCGGGGACTTTTTGACGAGGAGACCATTCCCGAAGAATTAACCCAACTTGCAATGGGCAAAATCATCAAAAAAAAATATCCTAACCTCGAAACCGAAGACCAAGAAGCCGTCCGACAACAGGCGATCGCCGCCCTAAATACGCTCCAACAAGCCAAAAAAGTGATGGAAGATAGCAGTACATATGCTGTTAATGCCCAAGAAAATACAGAAGAACAAGAACCCAGCCCCAATACAGCTCTCCTTGACGGCGTGAAACAATTTGCCTTGTCCGTAACCGACCTAGACATGGATCTCATTGACCGCATTAATCCCTTCGGAGAAGCCTACGCCATTCTGGCTAAAACCATGAGCGAAGAACGCTTAAAACAAGTCGCAGAAATTATCGGCGCAAAAAAAATCAAACTATCCGTAGACGAAGCGCGAGAATTGGCAACACGTGCCCTACGCTTTAAAAACGAACGAGGCAGATTACCCAGCTTGACAGCAGCAGACCCCTGGGAGAAAAAAATGGCAGAAGGAGTCGCCTTCTTACAACGTAAAGCCAAAGAGGAACGCAATGGCTAAACCAAAACTCACCACCGATGACGATTTAGCCCTACTGTCAGAACTGGGCGTTGATCTTGATCCCAAGCCAATTCCAGAAAGAACTCCTAGGGAACAGCGCATCATTGCAGGCTTTGAGGAAATCGAACATTTTGTCGAAGAGCAGGGGAGATTGCCCCACCACAGTGGCGAAGATATCTTTGAGCGAATTTATGCCACCCGTTTAGAAGCCATCAGAAAATCAGAAGAATGCCGTACCTTACTAGAACCCCTTGATACACATCATCTCCTAGATGCTGATGCAGCACTAGAGTCGTTCAGCACTACCGAATTAAGCGACGAAGAATTGCTAGCCTCCCTTGGAGTCGAGGTTGATTCAGAGAGTGATCTTACAGAACTCAAACACGTGCGATCGCGCCAAGAAATCCAAGCCGCCGAAGAAATCGCTAAACGCACTCCCTGCAAAGACTTTAAGCAATTCAAACCTATTTTTGAAGAAATTCAACAAGACCTAAATACTGGTGCAAGAAAAACCGTTAAATATCAAGATAATGCCACCATCAACCAAGGTGATTTATTTATTCTTGATGGGCAAAAAATTCTCGTAGCAGAAAAAGGTGAACTGTTTACAACCGACTATGGCTTGATGAATGCTCGGCTGCGGGTGATTTACGACAACGGCACAGAAAATGATTTTTTATTACGTTCATTTCAGCGTGCTTTAAACAAAGATAAAACGAGTCGTCGCATCACATCGTTTGATCTAGGACCGCTTTTTTCCCAAACTGAAGAATCAGCGAGCGATGTTCCTACAGGTTATATTTATGTCCTTCGCAGTCATTCTGAAGATCCTTATATTGTCCAAAATCGAGATATCATCCACAAAATTGGGGTCACGAATGGTGATGTCAAAAAACGTATCGCTAATGCAAAAAAAGAATCAACTTATTTACTCGCAGATGTAGAAATCGTCCAAGTTTTTACTTTAACCAATGTCCATGCAAAAAAGTTGGAAGCGTTGCTCCATAAATTTTTTGAGGCAGCTCGTTTGCAAGTGAAAATACAAGATCGCTTTGGGAACCCAGTTCAACCTAAAGAATGGTTTCTTGTGCCTTTGTCTGTCATTGAAACGGTTATCGAAAAGATTCAATTAGGTACTCTAGATCAATTCTTTTATGATGTTTCGACAGCAAATCTTAAGATGAAAATGTAATTCAAGATAGTTGTTTTTTCTGAATCACTAATTCTTAATTAACACTGGTATAACCTTTAGTTAATCATGAGGATAGTTGACGGATTTATGACATGATTTTTTCAGGATTATGATTGCTCTTTTTAATGGCTGAAATTAATGGTGCAGTGGAACCGTATTCAGGAAGTCTCTCAGTTATTTTTACGTTTGGGTTTTACGGCCTTTGGGGGGCCGGTTGCCCATATTGCCATGATGCATGACGAGATTGTCAAACAGCGCCAATGGTTAACGGAGCAAGAATTTCTCGATATTCTTGGCACAACGAATCTCATTCCGGGGCCAAACTCTACGGAAATGGCTATTCACCTGAGTTACAAACGAGCTGGCTGGCTGGGATTATTATTTGGGGGGCTAAGTTTTACGGCTCCGGCGGTGGGGTTGATTTTGGTTTGTGCTTGGGCTTATCAAAATTTTGGGGGGTCGCCTCAGGGGGAATGGCTTTTGTATGGTGTGAAACCTGTGGCGATCGCCCTAATTGCGCAAGCATTATGGAAACTGGGCAAAAAAGCAATTAAAGGAAAATTTGCTGTTGGGCTGGCGGTTCTAAATGTTGTGTTATCGCTAGTTGGACTGCACGAATTACTATTGCTGGTGATGAGTGGTGGCATTGGTTTACTTAAAAAAGCGGGTAAAAATCTTTTCAAATCAGGCTCAAATCAAAACAAAAATTTGGCGATCGCCCCACTTCCTTTTCTGATGCCTATGAACTTGGCAACGGTTAGCGCAACAACCACAACAGCGAGCTTGCCTTGGGTCTTTTTGACTTTTCTGAAAGTTGGCGCGGTGATGTATGGCAGTGGCTATGTGCTATTAGCGTTTCTGCGGGCAGATTTGGTTGAGCGTTTGGGGTGGCTCACGGATCAGCAACTCCTTGATGCGATCGCCATTGGCCAGATTACGCCGGGGCCTTTGTCGTCAACGGCTACTTTTATCGGGTTTTTACTAGGTGGTTTTGGTGGTGCTGGCGTTGCCACATTGGGGATGTTTTTACCTTCGTTTTTGTTTGTGGCGGCGCTGAATCCGATTTTGCCGAAGCTAAACAAGTCCCAATGGTTTCGCGCTTTTCTCGACGGAGTGAATGTGGGAGCATTGAGCCTGATGACTGTGGTGACGGTGTTTCTCGCCGAGTCTTCCCTTGTCGATCCGCTGACAGTTGGGGTGGCGATCGCCGCGTTATTTTTATTAATTCAATACAAAGTTAATTCCCTGTGGCTGGTGCTCGGTGGTATGGCGATCGGCTTGCTACTGCCCTTCCTGCCCATTTGAGGCCGTCAAGGTTCAGCACGGCTTTATCGTCAAAACCACCAAGATCAAGACATTGAATCTGCTTGAAAGCCTGATTTTCTCCGGGTTAAACCCCTGAAACACCTATCAATCTTGCCGACGACAACTATGCCATGCATACATTCAATCCGGAAGATTTTTCGGAGGGATGTTACCAGCGAGGTCATGGAGAACTTTGCCGAGACCCAAAATACAACAAATCATCAACCTGATGATGCCTAAGTCATCGTGATAGTGGCATACTTTCGTTAGTGAGTGGGATAAAAAAAATAATGGGTGCATCCAGCATTGGTGAAGCAATTTATAACTATCAAAATGCGCTACAACTTTTCATTGCCCAGCCAAATCAACAGCACCTTTTAGAAACACTCTATGCCCGCGATCGCCTAGCGTATCTACTGAGGGAAAATTCCCCCATTTCCGTCGGCTATCAAGATCAACTCACCCACCTCGACCAAGAATTTAAACAACAAGCAAATCTTATTGTTGAAACCCTAGATTTAGCCCCGACCCGCGAAAGCTGTAGCCCATCGCCAGAAGCATGGTGGTGGTTTCCCGAAAAATTTTTGCAACCCCATGAACAAGATAAGCTCGACTGGGCATGGCGTAGCGGCACTCTTGTGGGCTGGACGGTTAATCTCGCATTGCTCACTGATATCACCACCAAATTTATTAGCGGCGGTATTGGTTTGGGGGGAGCGGGTGCAATTATTTTGCCGAGTTTACTGACCCTCGTTAAAGCCCGTGGCGACCTCACCGACGTTGGACAAAATAGTCTACGCAGTCTTTTTACTAAAATTGGGATCAAATCCCAGTGGCGTGAAGAGGCCACAATGGTTTCTACTTGGGCATTGTTCTTCGTGATTTTCGGGTTGTGGGCATCTCTCCCCCAAATCTCTAAGCTCTACAACTACCTCGGTCACCAGGCGGCTCAATCTGGCGATCTACCCACCGCTGAAGCAAACTATAAACGGGCGATCGCCCTCAAAGAAGACAACATGCAAGCCCATTACAACTTGGGCAATCTCTACGAAGATTTGCGGGATGTCGAGGCCGCCAAAGCTCAATACGAAATCGTTGCCAATGCCGAACCTGCAAATGCCGATAATAACGTTGCCCTCGCCCAGAACAATTTAGCGCGTCTGTTTATCCTTGAAGAAGACTATTCCAGCGCAGCTTCTCTGTTAACCGAAGTTAAAAATAATCTCCAATACGTTCCCGAAGATGTGCAGGAAGAAACGGGGCTTGTTTACAGCTTTAACAAAAACCTCGGTTGGGCAAGGTACAAACAGGAGCTCTATGACCAAGCAGATCTCTATCTCACCGCTGCTGAAGAAATTCGACCCGATGGCGCAGCAGCCCATTGTCTCCAAGCCCAAAATTTTGCAGCAAAAGATGAAACAACTCAGGCGATCGCCGCGTGGGAAAAATGCCGAGACCTTGCCGATCCGGCTCAACCCGACCAAGACAATTGGCTGGTGATGGCAATTAAAGCTTTGGACGCTGCAGAGGCTGGAAATTAATTGGTCGTAACGGGACTTTTGCGACGAGAGAATTTAATTTTCAAGCCATCTTTTGGTAAAGGCGTGGGAATCACTTGCATCGATAAATCTTGGTCGGGCAGCAATTCCCAATCGTAATTTCGTGCCAACATCGACACTAAAATTTTCGCTTCCAAACGGGCAAACTCTTTACCAATACATTCCCGCATCCCGCCACCGAAGGGAATAAAGCCAAATTTCTTTTGCTTATCTGCCATGCGCTCTGGCGAAAAACGATCTGGGTCAAAAAGCTTGTGTTCGGGGTAAAGGGTTTCGTCATTGTGAGTTTGCACAATTTGATATTGCACAGACCAACCCTTGGGAATTTGATAGCCCTTATACTCAAAGGTTTGAATAATTTCCCGGAAACCGCCGCCCACCGGAGGCACAACCCGCAATACTTCCTTAAACACTTGGTCGAGATAGGTCATTTTCTGGAGGGTTGCCATATCCAACTCGCCGTTAATCCCTAGCGTTTCTTGTTCAGCACGAATTTTTTCAAAGACATCACGATGCTGACCCACCAATAAACCAAAAGAAACCAATGAAGAGGTTAGGGTTTCATGCCCTGCGAATAGCAATAAAAGAATTTGATCTTTGAGTTCATCAATAGACAAAGATTTGCCGTCATCATCCTTCGCTTGAATTAATAAATCTAGCGCATCCGTAGGTTCAGAATTTTGGTTCGCGAGGCGATCGCCGATAATAATTTCCAGTTCTTTGAGGAGCTGTTTACGACATTTCATCGCTTTGCCAAAGGTTGTCCAAGGCAAATTGAGGGGAATTGAAAATAAACCTTTTACCCATTCCTCAAACAAGTTTGCCAAAGGCGTTTCTGCACCGCCGTCTTTACCGATAAACAATGTGCTGGCAACGTCAAAAGTGTATTTGCGCAGCTCGTCATACCAAGGAAATTCTTTTTTCTCTTCCCACTTGTCGAGGTAACGTTGGGTAATTTTCTCGATGGTAGGAATATAACTTTCAAGGGCACGGGGTTGGAATGCCTGAAAAATGATGCGTCGTCGGGAACTGTGAATGCCCCCTTCTTGGGTTGCTAGGGAATCAGAACCGAGGAGGATACGGGTACTTTTCGGCCAAGTAGCTTTTACATATTTATTCTCGTTGCGGAACAGCACTTCATTCGCTTCTGCACCCACCATCACCACTGTGGGGCTATTGAAAATATTGGTTTTAAAAACATCGCCGTACTGCTCTAGACGCTTCTTTTGGAAATTCCGATCTGTAAAAAACTCAATGGTTTCACCAATAATCGGTAAACCAAATTTTCCGGGGGGTAAGGGTAGTTCGTTGGGGGAGGAAGTCATGGGCGATCGCCTGTTGCCTTAGAAGTCAAACATTAAGCAAGGTAGCAAATTCCTAGGTTAATAGGGGCGCTCACCCACATAATTGCCGGGCGGATCGTAATTGCACACCCAAATTTCCCAGCCATTATCTTTGCGCACCATGCCGCAGCCGACTTCCGTAGTTTCTTCCCAAACGAGCTGTGTGTAGTGCCCGCACATTTTTCCGGGAGCACAACGGTTAGTTTGATAGTCGTAGTCTGCCACTTCGTTGCCCCACAAATTTACGACCTGTTCAGGGGAAAAGAAAATATTTGTGCCAGTAGCTAAATTTTCGCCAAAATCTGGATTATTGGGATTGTGTTGCATTCTTTGTTTCGCCGCCAACTCCTCAGCCCAATCCTGGGCGAAATCTGCCAATTCATCAGACCAAGTTAGGGGCGCAATGCCGACCTGCGATCGCCAGTAGTTATGAGCCGCTAACATCTCATCAATACCCGCCTGAGTTGATAAATCATAGGCCTGACTCGAAGCGTTATGCGTTTGGGTGACATCGACATTTTGAATGCGAAATATCGGCACATTTTCTTCAATGGCGCGATCGCCGTGGTACTGCACCGTAAAGGCTGGCCGACCAGCACTGATAATGCCGTAGAGAATCCTTGCCCGGAGCCATTCACCATCGCGCTCTACGTAAACGGGCTGATCTAAATCGATATCGGCAGTTTGAGTTTGGGGCTGCGATGCAAAATCACTAGGTCGTAATCGACTTGCGGGAACATCCTTCTCCAGAAAGCCCACATCAAGGTAAAGCACCCGATATAGCCGCATATCGTTATCCGCTGTCACCCCGATCACTTCGCCCGATCGCCACTGCCCGTTGCGATTAATCTCTAGGCGATCGCCAACTTCATATTCCCATTCAGCTTGGGCAACCAGTATTGCTGCTTGGAGCGGCTGTGGGCTGAAATTCAGACTACCAAAAGCAATACCAAGACCTAAAACTAGAGCAGCGGGAGATTTGAACATAGCAAATTCGGAAAGTGACGCTACCAATCCAAGACCCAAGGCGATCGCCAAAAGTTGCCGCTTTTATAATTCTTTTTTGACTTCAGTTAAAAGACCATCACAGGCATCCAGCAACAAATCAATCACATAATCAAAACCCGAATCACCGCCATAGTAAGGATCCGGCACTTCCGTATCACGGAAATTTTCGGCATAATCACACATCATTTTTACCTTATCGCCGTACTCACCCTTGCGGTCTAGGGACAAAATATTACGGTAGTTGTCATTGTCCATCGCCAAAATCAGATCAAAATCTTGAAAATCTGCCCGGCTAAATTGTCGCGACTGACCTAAAAGTTTAATGCCTTTTTTCCGTGCCGCTGCCTGCATCCGCCGATCCGGGGCAGAGCCGACATGGTAGCTGGATGTACCCGCCGAATCACAAATAATTTGATCCGCTAAATCTTCTTCCTCAATTAAATGGCGCATAATATTTTCTGCCGACGGAGACCGACAAATATTTCCGAGACAGACGAACAAAAGTTTGTAGGCCATGGCGATCGCTCCAAAAAAACACAAAATAACACCGCGCTTTATTCTAAATGGCTCCTTAAAAAATCACTAATGCCCATGACAAAATCACCATCTGCCTTAAAAATAAGGAAGGATTTTGTTGCAAAGGAAAAAAACCGCATGTTTAAGCGTCGTCGGCGTTATTCGTCCTATGGTGGAAGCAGAAGACGAAAAAAGAAAATTTCTCCTTGGACGATTGTCGTCGCGATTCCCCTAGCCCTGATTGGTTTGGAGATTTTAGCCAGACTCGGTTCTCGCTATTTTGAGAAAGGCGAAGACCAGCTCTCCCGGGAGGCGATCGCCTACAGCCTCAAATTTGTAGACGAAGACCGTAGCGAATACCAAGGTCTCGACAATCGCGGCAAACTGCTCGCGACAGAATCTATCTCCACAGGCTACGAACTGATTGGCGAACAACAAACGGAATTTTTTACCCTCAACGACCAGGGTTTCCGCGATGACGAGCCACTCCCCCTAGAAAAACCCCAAGGTGAAATCCGTGTTTTTGTCCTCGGTAATTCTGCCGCCTTTGGTCGCGGTGTCACCGATAACGAACAAACCCTTTCCCATCGCCTCGAACAACTTTTACAGGAACGTGTCCAGCGGCAACAACAAAATCCCGGCATTTATCGCCCTGATGTTTTTCCCTTTTTTGCGCCTTCGCGAGAGCCTCTCCTAGAAAAGCCCGCAAAAATTAAGCAGGGAAATTACCGCGTTATTAATGTGGCAGTACCCGGCTATAGCTCTGGGAATGAGTTGGCGCAATTTGCCCTAGAAATTCTGCCCTACCAACCCGATGTGGTGATTGTGCTCAACGGCTACGAAGATTTGCTCCTCGAAGCTGAGGCTGAAGCTACCGATATTCCCAAACTTAACGAATTTGCCAAAGATCCAGATCGTTATTTCCAGCAATACATCCGCGATTCCTTTGGCAGCAAAATTAAAAAAAGTGCCCTCATTCGGACGATTATTAATCTAACGTCGAAAAAATCCAATGCTCAGGTGGGTGAGGTTCTGAGTATTCGTGAGCGCAATGAGCAATCCCTTGCGGCTCAACTGCCCAGCTCTGAAGAGGCCTTTAATGGTCGAGTGGCGCGCTACCGCAATAATCTCAAACAGTTAGTGAGTCTTTGTAGTTCTGCCAGCATTCCGCTGTTGGTGGCCATTCAACCGGAAATTACGGGTCGCCCTGAAGGGCAACTTGACCCGACGGAACAAGCGGTTTTAAATCAGTTGCCTGAAGGCTATGTGGAGGGTGTCACAACTTATTATCCCCGGATGGTGGCAGCGGCGCAGGAACTTGAAAAGGCATTTCCCAACAATCTTAAGGTGCTGAATTTTTATCAATTAAATAATAAATTCCCCTCGCCAACCTTCATTGACCCCATCCACTTTAATGGGGAAGCCCATGGGGAAATGGCACAACAGATCTATACGGCGATCGCCAGTATTGAGAAAATGCAGATTATCCCGGAGAATTTTTATCTCGATTAAGGGACATATTAGTTAAAACGGTGAGAAGGGACGTGGGGACATGGAGATGCGGGGACATGGAGATGCGGGGACATGGAGATGCGGAGACATGGAGATGCGGGGACACGGAGAGACTCATTTTAAAGTTAAAAAATCTCCCGTTCACCGCGTCATCATTAGTGAGCAATTTTGCTGCACTAACCCACGATTCCCTTAGGATTTACGGGGGATTCCCGCGCTGGTGAGCACATGGGTAAGCTTCGGGCAGGAAGACTCTAAACCGAAGCTGCGGGGACTATAGGTTTTTTGGTAAGTAAAGTGGCGATAATCCATACAAAAGCGATCCCAAGCGGCCATCTGAATGCGGAAAACTTTAATAATGACTTTGGCGAGTCCAATGGAGAGGGGAATCTTAAAGTAAACTTTCTGGCCGCGATGTTCGCATAGTTGGGCGATCGCCTCGTCTACTGTTAACGGTTCATTGCCGAGGACAAATAAACGATTTTGATCTAGCTCACCTTCTGGCAGATCAAACCGGATAATTGGCGGCTGTTGAGCCAGATGACGCACCACCGTGGCAATATCCTCACCGTGAATAAAGTGGAAGCTTCCGTCAGCACTAAAAAATTTTGCTAAACCTAACCACTTAATGACTTCCTTGAGGCCACCAGAAAGGTGGGAATAGGGTTTATCGACTGCACCACCGGCGACTAATGTCGGGAAAACCACCGTAATTTTGGGGGCGAGCTTTAGGGTTTTGAGTTTTTGATAGCATTCATATTTTGTGCGGACATAGTCAGTGCCTAAATCCCGCGCTTCTGTCAAAATTTCGTTGTCACGTCCTAGCAGGCTTGCCGTTGAGAAATAAATAATTTGCTCGCAGATGGTGGGGTCAAGGAGATCAATCAGTCGCGCTGTTTTCACCACATTGGTTTCGAAGGATTCCTGCGCACCGCCCCACGCCGTTGCTGCTAAAATCGCCACATTAATGGTTTGCAGTAGATCTGCTTGGGCTTCAATGTCCATCAAATCCCCCTGGACAACGTGAATGCCTTCTCTGGCATTGGTATCAAACTGGAGTTTTTGGGGCGATCGCACGAATAGGTAAAGCTCATAATCCGTGTGCCGAATAAATGTTTCAGCGAGATAATGCCCGATACAGCCACTAACGCCAGTGATAAAGACCTTTTTTGTCATGAATGGGGGGAGTTGCAGAAATGAACCATTAGTTTAGTACGACAGCGCCCTAGACAAAATTGTGCCATGGCCTAAAACTTAGGGGGGATTTGATTATCGTCAAGGGTCTCTATGATAGATGGGACTAATGGAGTAGCATGTTCTCGAAAAAATGACCGATAATGGTGAATGTCGTAATATTTTTTTAAGAATTACATGCCCTTACCCACCCAAAGCCTCACTACTTTAGATGGCACTCCCCTTGCGCCTGAGACAATCGAGAATAAGGTTGTTTTATTTGTAAATGTTGCAAGCCAGTGCGGTTTGACTCCCCAGTACAGCGGTCTTGTGGCACTCGATAAAGAGTATGGCGATCGCGGTCTTGTGATTATTGGTGTCCCCTGTAATCAGTTTGGCGCACAAGAACCGGGCAGCCCTGATGAAATTAAAGATTTCACCAAGAGCAAGTATGACGTTGAGTTTACGCTCCTCGAAAAGCAAGATGTCAATGGTGCAAACCGTAGCCCGCTTTATCAGTTCCTCGTTGGTGAAGGTGATGATATTGCTTGGAACTTTGGTAAGTTCCTCATTGGCCGCAATGGTGAAGTGATTGAGCGTTTTGAGCCCCAAACTGCTCCTGATGATGCAGCGCTAAAGGCTGCTATTGAAAAGGCACTTGGTTAATTTTCTCGTCATCTTCTGAAACAGAAAACCAAATTTTTGGCGATCGCCCTACACTGAGATACAGTAAACCTCCAGATTATCTGTGGAGTTTAGCTAAACTCTCACTAGGGCGATTTTTTTGAGACTAAAGCCTAGCCTGTTTTCTCGGACAGCTGGCAAACCGTCCTGATCTTTTCATTGGGTGTTCTACCATATCATGTCTGAAACTAAAGCCTGACAAGCCTTTCGGCGACTCCTTCCCCTTCAAGACTGTCATCACCATAGACCAGTTGAGAGAGTGGCACAGTATCGTCCGGATCCCATTACCATCACCGATAGATTCAAGGTGTCGAACACAGCAATCTACCGAGACGAAACCCAATGAACACTAACACAATTTCTTCTACTTCTTTCTCTTCTACTCTCCAAACTTGGCAACCGGAAAATCTCGAGCTAGATGGTCTCCAGATTTGGATTGAGGCAGAATTTAAACATCAACTTGATACCAGCTTCAAAATGATTCGGGCGATCGCCACTCGCATGACCACTGAAGTGAAGCGTATCTGCGAAAAAAGCAACCGTATCCAAAACTCCGGCGATATTCCCGCTTGGGAAAAATCCCTCGCTCGCCACCGCATCACCAAATGTGTCGGTTATTTTCGCCTCGGTTCTGCCCAGGGTCGTGCTGAGCTACATAGCAAACTCAGTGTCATTGTTTACCGCTATATCGCGCCCTCTCGCGCTCAGTTAGGCTTCTCTGGTCGCTACACCTTGATCGAAGACTTTATGCAGGACTTTTATGCCGAGTCCCTCAAAGCCTTCCGTCGGGAAAATGATGTCCCGGAAGATTATCAGCCCCGCACTCGCCTTGAGTTGGCGGAATACATGGCTTTTACTGAGCAGTATGCAAAGCGCTCGATTACCTTGCCCGGCGGCTATAGCCAGCAGCTCATCATTCTCCGTGCCCAAACTTTTGCGAAGCGGATGCCGAAAGAAGCTGTGGTGGATATCGAAAAGGCGACTGAATTTTCTAATGACGAAAATCCGGCACAACGTTATTCGGCGACCATGCAGCAGGTGCGTGCCCAACTCGTTAGCGATGTCCATGACCCCACGGAAGGTGCTACCCGCGATCGCCTGATTACAGCGCTTTTTCAATATTTTGAAGATCAAGGTCACAAGGACTGTGCTGATTATCTAGCGCTCAAATTACAGGATCTCCCTGCCTGTGAAATTGATGAGATTTTAGGGCTCACGGCTCGTCAACGGGACTATCTCCAACAGCGTTTTAAGTACCATGTGGAAAAATTCTCCCGCAATTCTAACTGGAAAATTGTCCACCAGTGGCTAGGGGCGGAGCTAGAGCAACGCCTCGGCTTGACGGATTCGCAATGGGAAACTTTCTGTGACAATCTAAATGATCTCCAGCTTGAGATTATTGGGCTACGTCGTGAACAACTCTCTGATAAGGCGATCGCCGCTGAACTTGGTTTAACGCCCAAAAAAGTTCAGAAGCAATGGACTACAATTCTTGAGATGGCATGGGAAATCCGTAACAAAAAAGCTTAGTCACGCAGTGACTAAACTCCCACTACTGTCAAAATCTAGGTAGTCTATGACAAAAATTATTTTGTTCTGTCATCAGCATCTTCCCCCGCCTCGTTGCATCATTTGTAGCGGGGTTCTCGCTTGTCAGGTATCAGTGAACAGGTATCAGTGAACAGGTATCAGTGAACAGGTATCAGGTATCAGTGAACAGGTATCAGTGAACAGATATCAGTATTGGCTATTAATGTGCTATTGGTTAACTCTAGGTTAGAGATGATGGTATATGGGGGATGATTGGTAATGAAGGAGAGGTTTGATGGGTTATTTGAGCAGATCGAAACGTTAGTGATGCACCATTCTCCCAGTGGTATGGAGGGGGAAATTGATCGGTATTTGCTCAACATCTTGACTGATTTGGAGTTAGAGCCTTGGCAGGATCGAGCGGGGAATATTTTGGTCAAAATTGCCGGAACTAACCCTGATGCTGGGGCGATCGCCATTACTGCCCATAAAGATGAAATTGGGGCGATCGTTAAAGAAATTCAACCGCAAACGGGTCGGGTGTTAATTCGAGCGTTGGGTGGTGCTTATCCTTGGATCTACGGGGAAGGGGTCATGGACATCATTGGTGACTATCAAACTATTCCCGCAATTTTAAGCTTTGGGTCACGCCACGTTTCCCATGAGTCGCCTCAGAAAAAGCTCCAAACAGAAACTCCTGTGCAATGGCAACAAGCTTGGCTCGAAACCAAGTGTTCACAAAAAGAACTGGATCTTGCCGGGGTTCGAGCAGGTAGTCGAGTAGTGGTGGGCAAACATCGTAAAGCTCCTTTTCGTCTCAAGGATTTCATCGGTAGCTATACCCTCGACAATAAAGCATCCATCGTAATTCTCATTGAGCTGGCAAAACGCCTCAAAAATCCGCCCCAAGATGTTTATCTCGTTGCCTCTGCCAAGGAAGAAGTTGGTGCATTAGGGGCGCTCTACTTCAGTCAAAATACGAAAGTTGATGCGCTAGTTGCCCTCGAAATTTGTCCCCTCGCACGGGAATATGCGATCGCCTCGGGAGACAGACCCGTTCTCTTGCACCAAGATGGCTACGGTATTTACGATGATGGCCTAAACCAAGAAATTATTGAAGCCGCCGCCAGTATTCGCCGACCTTTACAGCAAGCAATTATTCAAGGTTTTGGTAGTGACGCATCCATCGCCATGAAATTTGGCCACATTAGTCGCGGCGCTTGCCTGAGTTTCCCCACCGAGAATACCCACGGCTATGAAATCACTCACCTAGGGGCGATCGCCCACTGCATCGATATCCTCGAAGCCTATTGCAATGATGCCGATAAATTAACGACTTAATCTAAAAAATCACGGACAATTTTGAGGATTTGTTTAGAGCTTGTACCATCCCCAAAGGGATTGGTTGCCGTTGCCATTTGATCATATTGCTGGCGATCAGTGAGCAATGCTTTTGTCGCTTCAAAAATATCGGTGGAGTCAGTACCGATTAGTCTTGCAGTGCCTGCCGTCACGGCTTCAGGCCGTTCAGTTGTTTTGCGGAGCACCAAAACAGGTTTCCCTAAACTGGGCGCTTCTTCCTGCAATCCACCCGAATCGGTCAACAACAAATCACAACGCTGCATCGCTCCCACCAACTGGGGGTAATCTAAAGGCTCGGTTAGGAAAATCCGAGGATGTTCCCCTAAAATCTGCTGAATCGGTTCGCGCACTTTTGGGTTGCGGTGCATCGGTAATAAAATCGCCACATCGGAAAAAGCTTCGACAATTTTTAAAAAGCCCTGCAAAATATTATCCAGCGGTTCACCCCAATTTTCCCGGCGATGCACAGTTGATAAAATTACCCGCTTCGCTGACCAGTCTAAACCCGGAATTTCACAGGTTGGCTCCGATGCTGCCACGGTCAATAATGCATCGATAACCGTATTCCCTGTGTGGTATGGCTGACCTAAAATATCTGACTTTTTGAGGTTGGCGATCGCCTGATCTGTCGGCGCAAAATGCAACTGTGAAATTTGCGAAATAAGACGACGATTTGCCTCTTCAGGAAAGGGGTTGAGAATATTGTCAGTACGCAAACCTGCTTCCACATGTCCCACGGGAATTTGTTGATAAAACGCCGCTAAAGCCGCCGCAAATGCTGTTGTTGTATCGCCCTGTACCAAGACAATATCAGGGGATAATTCACGATAAATTTTCTGGAGACCATCCACACTACGGCAAGTAATATCAGACAACGTTTGGCCGGGCTGCATAATCTCCAGATCAAAATCAGCCGTCAAATCAAACCACTGCATCACCTGATCAACCATTTCGCGGTGCTGACCTGTCAAAATTACGGATGTTTCAAAATCAGCCGCTTGCCGAAACTGACGAATGACAGGAGCCAATTTAATGGCTTCTGGTCTCGTCCCAAGGGTGATACAAACTGAGGGCATACAACTCTCACCAAAAGATCTTTCGCTATCTTATAGCTTTTTCCCTAGCCCAAAAAAACTAGGAAGCATTTATAGATAGCGCTTTCCTCCTAATCTATCAGATGGTCGTTTGCTGAAATTTGCAAAAAGACCATAGGCCTATTCACGACTTTCTCGGTCTATTTGTCTTCTCAAACCTTGTTCGGATATGACCCTGAAAGGTCAGTCGGTGTGGCGATCGCCCTTTAAAATCCAGAATATCCCAAGCTTTAACCCAAGCTCTAAATAGATGTGTTGTGGCAGAGCAAAGCTTGGTTTCAACAGCACATGTCGGAAGTAATACGATTACACCTCAATGACTCTACATAGATAGAATAGCTTTATGGGTGCGATAAAAATTCCATTTAAATAGAGTAAAAAATATCATGAAAAGCCTCGGCATTCTAGTCATTTTAGTTTCTGCGGTTTTGTTTGGATGCGACAATAGCAGCGCCCCTGTCGATGTTTCTAATACTTCCACTGATTCGACACCCACAGAGGTTACGGAAGCCTCAAGCGAAATCACTCCGGTTGAAATTACTGATGCGTCAACATTAGCCGCCGAATATGTCGTAAACGGAACAAACCCTAACGGCTCAGGGTATGTCGGTCAGGTCGATGTGGCGACAAATACTGATGACTCAGTCACATTGGAGTGGACGATCAATCAGGATAAATGGACTGGTCTTGGAGAAATCACCAATGAGGGAAAGTTGTATGTTCGATATGAAGGTGGTTTCAGCGGCGATGGTACTTGGACATTGATGTCAGATGGTTCGCTAAGTGGTGAATGGAAAGCGGATGGTGACGATCAAAGTGGCACTGAAATCTGGAAAAAACAATAATAAAAATCACAATTTTCCTCGTTAAAAAAACTTTCTAAACATCAATAAAAAGAGAGGAAAAGAGGGGGAGTTTGTTTGAATATGCAAAAACGAAGAATCAAGTTTTTCTTCTAGCTCGGCGATCGCCTGTCAAAAATTATTAACTTGCCAACATGGGAATTAATTTTATTTCCTAGCAACTCTCTTCGTCTTGATATATGTACTAAGCAAACCTAGAGCTGAGCCTGCGGGAGTCATACCAATCAGAAATGCTCTTTTCATGACGTATTCAAATTGTTCACCAGTAAAAGATTCAGGAGTAATTCCTTCCAGAGGGCCATAGGGCAATAAAATTGATGCAGCGCCCCAAGTCAAGATACCAGCGCAGCAAAAAAGAATAAACCAGAATAAACCTTTCTTCGTAGATTTGCGCCTGATTAACAGAAAGAGAATGATGACGACGGCAAAGGTTAATACTCCTACCAGAAAACCGGCTATTAGAGCCCCAAAAACAAGTCCTCCCATTCCTAAAATAATCATTCCCATTTCTATAATTTATCTAAAGTAACGTCAGTTATGGATAAGAATGTAGCCAAAATTCTTTAGAGAAAAGGAGAC